>CALFWL010000108.1 GCA_937928215.1 uncultured Pirellulaceae bacterium
AGGAAATTTATCACTACCATTTCATCAACGCCGAGGGGCCGGTTCCTGAAGTCGAAGAGAATATCCTCAAAGAGTTACAGTATCAAAGTTCGTTGGAGCTTGATCCAAAAACATTTGACCGACTTCGCATGGTTCCTTTGGCTGAAGAGATTACCGTCCACGCTCGGCAGGAACTGGTACGACGACTCGACAACTACGAATTTGAACAACCGGAGCTGTTCACACGTGTGGTCGACGTCATCCAAGAAAAATTCATGCCGATCATCTTACGTCACGCGCTGTCGGGCAAAGCGGTTGTGAATTCGGAAAATTCGCTCTTCCATGATGCCTTAGCGATTTCGATGCTGATTGATGTCTTTTCCGAACGAGGCTTTCACGCCGTGGTCGACAAGAGGATTCGAGTCGACCTTGAATCGGTAGACTTGAAGACTGGGGTAATCGCAAAAAGTGAAATCCCGGTGTTTCGAATTCAAGTTAATTTCGCGGGCTCAGAAATTCGGCGCGGATAACCAAGATCTCGCGACAACGTTTTTTTACTGTCTCCTATCCAATTGAAGTTGTGGCCGATGGATTTGTTCACGATCGCGTCAATCATCATTGCTTTGTCGGCCCTGTTTGGTTTTGTGAACGTTCGGTTCCTGAAACTGCCCAACACCATTGGGTTGATGGTGATCGCGATCGTATTCACGCTGGCGATTTTCGCCAGCACGCTGTTCACCGATCGAATTCTCGACGCCGCTAAGCTGTTCATCGATCAGGTTGACTTTCCGGCAGTGCTGTTGGATGTGATGTTGGGTTTTCTACTGTTTGCCGGAGCAATGCACACGAACTTCGACCAACTGAAGGTCCAGCGTTGGCCCGTTTTGGCGTTTTCCACCGTCGGTGTACTTGTCTCTACGTTTTTGGTTGGGATCACAACTTTCTTGATCTTCAACGCGATGGGTTTGAACACCCATTTTATTCATTGCTTGTTGTTCGGAGCGCTGATTTCTCCAACCGATCCGATCGCGGTGCTGGGAATACTAAAGAATGCCCGGGTCCCCAAAAAGCTTGAAACCAAAATCGTTGGCGAGTCACTCTTCAACGATGGCGTTGGCGTTGTTGTCTTCTTGACCATTTTCAGTATCGCGACCGGAGGAAGCCATCCCGGCGGACACGGTGACGGGCATGCGAATTCTGAGCACCGGAATGCCGCGGGGACAATTGAACTGGTGGCGTACACATCCGGTGCCCCCGTTGAAGCGGCGGTGATCGCCGATCCGAAAGAACAACACCGCGATGCGCCGTCCAAGGGAATGTTGACGACGATCCGCGATGTCCTAACCCTGTTCGGAACGGAAGTGTTGGGCGGAATCGCACTCGGGCTGGTGCTTGGCACTCTGACTTTCGTGCTCTTGCGTTCGATCGACGATTACGAGATCGAGGTCATGATCACCCTTGCATGCGTCATGGGAGGCTGCTCGCTGGCAACGGTCTGGCATCTGTCGGCTCCGTTGGCGATGGTCGTTGCAGGTTTGATGGTGGGCAATGACACGGTGCGAGGAACCGCCATGTCCAAGCAAACCGAAACGTATGTGGACAAGTTCTGGGAACTGGTCGACATTTTACTCAATGCGATTCTGTTTGTCCTGATCGGATTTGAACTCTTGGTCTTGGAGGTCACGTCCAGCTACGTTTATGCAACCGCGATTGCGATTGTGATCGTGCTGGCCGCCCGTTATCTGTCGTTGCTCGCTCCGGTACACTTTTTCTCCAAACGCCTTAACTTTGTTCCTCACACCGCCACGATCATGGCGTGGGGGGGACTTCGCGGCGGAATTTCGATCGCCTTGGCACTCCGACTGACTCCAGAAATGAATCGTGATCTGTTTTTGACCGCAACCTACGGCGTGGTCATTTTTTCGATCATCGTTCAGGGGCTGACTGTCGGAGCATTGGCAAAGCGTTTGATTGGAATCAACGATGATCCCGACGTTGCCGAATCCGCCAACGCTCACTAGGCTTTGATCCTGAACAGCATGGGGGAGGTTTTTGCCTGCCCGGCTGTTTGAAGTGCGGGAGGAAAAGCGGATCTCATTCGCGGAGACCGACTTTTGCGACAACGCGTCGACCTCATGTGAAATTTCAAGCCGAGTTGATTTTCCCTTCTTTCTTTCTATCTACTGTCCGACAGGTTGATGATGAACCGCCCCAGTCCAGACAACGACAAACCTGTGGCCGAACGACAACGGCTGATCGATGACGAGGCTCGAACGGCCAACTGGAAACGCTGGGGGCCGTACCTTTCTGAGCGTCAGTGGGGCACGGTTCGTGAAGACTATTCTGCCGATGGCGAAGCGTGGAACTATTTCACTCATGATCAGTCACGCAGTCGAGCCTACCGATGGGGCGAGGACGGATTACTTGGAATCACCGATCGTCAGGGGCGATTCTGCTTCGCGGTGGCTCTCTGGAACGGCGCGGACCCGTACTTGAAGGAGCGACTGTTTGGACTGACCGGTCCGCAGGGAAACCATGGCGAAGACGTCAAGGAAGAATACTTCTATCTGGAGTCGACTCCCACTCACTCGTACATGAAGGGGCTATACAAGTATCCGCACGCCAAGTTCCCCTATCAGCAACTCGTGGACGAAAACGCGAAACGCTCCAAGTCGGAACATGAGTACGAACTGAAGGACACGGGCGTGTTCGATCAGAATCGGTACTTTGATGTTCAAATTGAATACGCAAAGGCGGGACCAGATGACCTGCTGATTCGAATCGAGATTTTCAATCGCGGTCCAGATACCGCCGCCATCGATTGTCTGCCGACGTTTTGGTTTCGCAACACTTGGTCACTGGGACGAACGGGTGAAGGTTACTGGCCTCGACCAAAAATGCAAAAGGTCGGGCCGGGGCAGATCACGATGGATCATGTTTCACTGGGCAAGTTTCACTGCCTGACGGACAAGCAATCGCAGGGAGGATTTCCGCCGTTATTGTTCACCGAAAATGAGACCAACAATCAGAAAGTTTTTGGAACGCCCAACGAGCAGCCCTACGTAAAAGACGCGTTTCACCGGTTCGTTGTTGAGAAAGACTACGCCGCCATTCATCCGGGGCAGACCGGCACGAAAGCTGCCGCTCATTATCACAACGAAATTCCTTCCGGCCAATCGGTGGTCTATCGAACGAGAATTTGTCGTGACGAAGATTTGAATCAGGACGCGCTATCGTCAGACCAAGCGGTTTGCGGCTGTGACTTTGACGCGATATTTCAGCAACGCATTGACGAGGCGAACGAGTTTTACGAACCCGTTCTTGAACCGATCAAGACTCCACAGGACAAAGCGATCGCGAGGCAAGCGTATGCCGGTTTGATGTGGACCAAACAGTTCTATTTCTACAGCGTCAAGGAATGGCTCAAGGGCGACCCGAACCGGCCCGCCCCTCCGGCATCGCGTCAGTCCGGGCGAAATTCGCAGTGGTTGCATTTGTACAATCGCGATGTCGTCTCGATGCCCGACAAATGGGAGTACCCTTGGTACGCGGCGTGGGATTTGGCGTTTCACATGCTGCCAATTGCAAAAATCGATCCTGACTTCGCGAAGAAACAACTGCTACTCTTTTTGCGGGAGTGGTACATGCACCCCAGCGGCCAGATCCCTGCCTATGAGTTTGGATTTTCGGATGCCAACCCACCCGTTCACGCGTGGGCGGCTCTTCGGGTTTATCAGATCAGTCGTGAAATCGAAGGCAAGAGCGACCACAAGTTCCTCGCGAAAGTGTTTCATAAACTGTTGATCAACTTCACGTGGTGGATTAACCGTAAAGACGGCGATGGAAATCACATTTTCTCAGGGGGATTCCTCGGACTCGATAACATCGGTGTGTTTGACCGCAGTGAGGCTTTGCCATGGGGTGAGCGGCTTGATCAGGCCGACGCAACGGCTTGGATGGCGTTCTATTGCATTACCATGTTGTCCATTGCGCTCGAGTTGGCGCGGGAAGATTCCAGCTACGAAGATGTGGCGTCTAAGTTCTTCGAGCATTTTGTCACGATCGCTGACGCCATGAACTCTCTGGGAGGGCACGGCCTCTGGGATGAGGACGATGGGTTCTTTTACGATCACTTGCATCGAAACGATCAATGTATCCCGCTGCGAATTCGATCGATGGTCGGACTACTTCCGATCGCTGCCGCCGGGGTACTCGATAGCGACCTGATCGACCAACTTCCCGGCTTCAAGAAGCGGATGGTTTGGTTTCTGAACAACCAGAAACAGCTTGCCAGCCAGATCACCTACCTGGAACAGCGAGGCTCGATTCCTCGACTGATGCTGGCGATCCCCTCACGAGAGCGATTGCAACGAATTCTGACCTACATGCTTGACGAAACGGAATTTTTGTCGCCCCACGGAATTCGATCCATGTCTCGTGCGCTGCTCGAAAATCCGTTCAATCTCCAAATGAATCATCAGAATTATGAGGTTGCTTACACGTCGGGCGAATCGGATAGCGGACTCTTTGGAGGAAATTCCAATTGGCGAGGACCAATTTGGTTCCCCGTCAACTTCCTGTTGATCGAGGCGCTCGAAACTTACCATCACTTCTATGGTGACACCTTCAAGATCGAGTACCCCACGGGCTCTGGACATGAAATGACACTGGACCAAGTCGCCTGTAACCTTTCCAATCGATTGGCCAGCTTGCTGCGTCGGGACGATTCGAACAGAAGGCCTTCCGATGGTTCCGATTCGCGGTTCGCAAATGATGCAAACTATCAAAACCTCGTTCTGTTCTACGAGTACTTTGACGGCGATACAGGAAGAGGGCTGGGAGCCAGTCACCAGACAGGCTGGACGGCACTGATCATCAACTGTCTCGAACGATGCACTGACGTGCAAACAAAATGACCAGGGACGGCGGGGAGTCGTCCCTGGTCGGTTGGTTGATTTCCATCGCAACGGCGTGTTAGAATCCGATCCAGATTCGCGTACTGCCGCCTCCAATCGAAAATCCGCGAGCAGTCCGAGCATTGGGGTTTCGATAAACGTTGTGCTGGTTGATTCCGTGATGTCGATTATTGTGGTAGCCGTTGTGGCTTCTACCACGGTACTCGTTGTAACCGTTGCTGAAGCTCTGAAACGTCGGGGTGGTCCGGTACGGTTGACGCTGCACCGAGTGAGGGACCTCGCAGATTTTTGCTAAATCATCACGCAGATGGTGAATGTCTCGTCCGATCTGCTTCAACAGATTCTTTACGTGGCGAGTGTTGCCATGAATATGGCCATGGCCGTGAGCTGCTTCGAGCTCGATATGATCAAACAATCCTTCCAGATGGTGGAACGTCTGATCGATCATCGCCACGTCTCGTTTCAGGTGAGGGATATTGCCCTCGAAGTGAGTCACGTCATGAATGTGGATCGCGGTGTCTCGCAGTAAACGAGCATCATGGACGAGGTGGCGATACTGGGGCGTATGGCGATAATGAGTCGTCTCTTCGAGCAACCTTTGAGCTTTCTTTTGGATTCGCAAGGCGACGCGATCGATGTGGTCGTGATGATTTGCCGACACGTTGGAGCTCAACCCGAGCGTGATGCTCAACATGGTGGCAGCGCAGACGATGGATGGTTGAAAGTTGGCGAACATGCTTGTCCTCCCCGTTGGGTCCTGATCGTTGTCGCGCGATCGCGACTTCGAGAGAAAGAAGATGCAAGCATCGTGCCGCTCGACATTCGATCCACCAACCTTTGATGTTTCCCAGCAAAAAGCAACAAATCGCGAGGAGTCCGGGCATCACGCCGACATCAGATTGACTCGGGCGTGATCGAAATGACCACGGATTGATCGCTCAACAGCAGTTTGCGAAAACGCTGACTCTGTTGGCTTAGCTCTGCTCGAAAGTCCCATTCAGATTATCGCGTGTCTTTCCAGTTTCCACGCAGCAAGTACAGAAAGTCAGCTGTTTCTAGGTCGTACTGAGCAATCGCGTCGTCGACGGTTTCGGCTTCCAAGATGTCAAAGTCGCTGGCCGAAACGGTCCGATCGCGGAGGTAAGCAGTCGCTTTACTTCCCAGCGAGCTGAGCAGATCCATCGATTCAAATTCACTGAAAACAACCTCGTCAACACCGCCGTTGCCCTCAAAGTTCGTGTGCTCGACATTGACCATTTGCAGCATCTGCAACGTGGATTTGAATTCAATCTCGTCTTTGCTGACGGTCAACGACTCATTGCCCGAACCGCCAGCCAAAGTCGCATGATCGGCACCTCCGGCTCCATCAAAATTGACACGGTCGAACCCGACGGCACGATTGACTTGACCGTTTGCAAAGCTGGCGGTGACTGAATTGTCGGTCGCATACACGGTGTCCGTTCCGGCGGTGCCTGTGATTTTGGCCGTATCGTATCCACCGTTGCGTGAAATTACATTGACTCGGTCAAAGTCATGGGTGCGAGTGATTCCATCGCGGGTCACGAAAGTCACGTCGCCGCCGTCCGCCGTCAAGTGATCGTTGCCGGCTGTGTCCGTGATCTGAGCCACGTCGTAACCGCCAGAAGAAAACGCATGAGTGTCCGCAATGTTCCACGCGAAGTTCAGATAACCATCGCCCTGCATCGTGCGAACGTCTCCAGACGAAACATAAACATCATCGCCAGCGGAATCATACATTCGCAGTTGGTCAAGTCCGTCGCTTGAAAAAACATTCAACCGACCAATATCTTCAATGTTCAGCGTTGATGAGCCCGTTCGAACGGTCGCCTCACGTGGAGACAGATCAAAGTAGTCTCGTCCAGCGGTGCCGTACAGGTTAGCGTGATCTGCTCCGCCGTTCCCAACGAATTGAATCTCGGAAAAATTATCCGCGACGGCTGTCAGCGTATCGTTACGAATCATGTTACGCGAATCGTTGGAGACGAACGTGTCGGCTTCTTGGCTTCCGGTGAAGATAAGCCTGTCATGTCCGCCGGTCGAGAACGTATAAACTTCCTCAAATCCTTCGCCGGTCCCCGTAAAATTGCCCGACGTGATCGAGGCGGTCATGTCAGCAGCGTTAACCGCGACGACATCATTGCCAGCCGTATCCAGTAGCGACAACATGCTCTCGCCGCCACCGTTGGTCACCTGGATGGAACCGAATTCTCTCGAAGCAACATTGTACAACTCGTTCGACACGTAAAGTGATCCGTTGGTAAGAACAACCGAGTCGTCCGTCTGGCCAAGTTTGACGGAAAGTTCGTCACTACCTGCTCCACCCACGACATGAATTCGATCAAACTGAGTCGCGTCAAACTGACGGCTCGACCCGTTGACCGAAACAAACGTGTAGCGTGAATTGGTAGTATCGAGAACGATTGAGTCATTACCATCGGTGCCATTGATTGATAACGTTCGATCGCTGATGTTCCAACCGTCAAACGCAGCAGGGGTCTCGCTGGCGGGCGGTTCGCTTGGCTGTGGCGGAGTGACCGGAACCGGTCTTGGCGGCTGAGGATTTGGCGTCGATGGTGGTTGTTCAGCGGGAGCTTCGGCGGGTGGTTCGGCCGCTGGCTTCTGACTGACCACGGCTGCAATCGCCGCTTCAAGATTAAGCTGCGAATAACTCTGGCCGGTTACCGAGTCGAAGATCTGGTTGGCGGTTTTGCGAAACGTCTGGTAAAGCAGATCCTGATCAATGTCCGCCACACCAATTGACTGATACGCTTCTCTTAAAATTGCGGATGCCCCTGCAACGTACGGAGCTGCCATACTGGTTCCCGACGCGCCCAGAAACGCATCGCTCCGGGAGCCACCAAACAAAAATGAGGGGACCGTACTACGAATCGATTCGCCAGGAGCAGCCAAGACACGTTCGTTTCGCTGACTGAAGTCACTAATTTCACCATCACTGCCGTGACTGGCCACCGGAACAACATGAGAGCTTGCGGCGGGGTAGCTTAGCCCCGTCGCGTTGTAATCCTCGAACGAGTTCCCAGCTGCGACCGAGATAAAAATCCCATCTTCTTTCAATTGAGCAAACTCATCCTCGAGTGTTGCCCACTCCGGAGTATTTCCCGCGTTCCAAGTGGTCCCCAGAGAAAGATTCACGGTAGTGATCGGATGCTCGAAGTCGTTTCGATGATCATGGACCCATTGCAACGCATTCTCAACCCATGCCAGATCACCTCCGCCTTGATCGTCAAAGACCCGCAGCGCAACCAGGTCAGCGCCCGAGCTGACGCCCCGATACTGACTGTCTTCGCTGCCGATGATCCCGGCCACGTGAGTCCCGTGAAAACCCGATGGCCCGTCGTCGTAAGGATCAGCATCATTTTCGGCAAAATCCCAACCGCCCACGACTTTGTTGCCGGCTCCAAAACCGTTGCCCAACGCCGCGTGATCCCATGCGATACCGGAATCGATCACCGCGATCGTCTGGCCACTTCCGTCGAAGCCAAACTTCGCGCCGATATCCGCCGCGTCGCTCACTGGATTGTTAGTCAGCCGAGCCAGCTGAAAAATCGATTCGACTTCCGGATCAATGTCAGCGACACTGGCAGTCGGTGCGGTCGATGGCTGATCACCGACCGCTGCTTGGTTACTTGACGAAAGTTCGACTGCGGGGAACTCACTGGGAGCAATCGGCGCGACAAACTCGCTGCTAACTTCTACAGCAATCGGCTCTCGGGGCAACGAAAGGTCTAGAGGCGGCAGCAAGGATGCGACGGGATCGGCCGTCATCATCAATCGCTTTTCAAATTGTTCAAATC
>CALFWL010000109.1 GCA_937928215.1 uncultured Pirellulaceae bacterium
GACGTGTCGGTTGAAACGTGGCCGGCCGATCAGACGGCTCGGGATGTCGATGCTTATTTGGCGGCTATGGAGACAATGCAGCCTGGTGACATCGTCACAGTTTTTACCCCCGATGACACTCATTTCCAGATCGCGATGGAAGCGGTTAAACGCAAGCTGCATGTCCTGATCGCCAAGCCGATTGTGAAAACGCTCGATCAGCATCTTCAGTTGCTGGCCGCCTCGAACGAGCACAATGTGATTGTCGCGATGGAGGTTCACAAACGTTGGGATCCAATTTATGCGGACGCGAGAGATCGCATTCGCAAGTTGGGCGATTTCAGTTTTTTCCAGTCTTACATGAGTCAACCGAAAACTCAGTTGGATACGTTTCGCTCGTGGGCAGGCAAGTCCAGCGACATCAGTTTTTACTTGAACGCTCATCACATCGATTTCAACGTCTGGTCGGTTGGCTCATTTGCCCACCCGGTCTCCGTTCACGCATCCGCCGCAACCGGTTGGGCCAAGTCGCAAGGCATCGACACCGAGGACACGATCACGCTGACGGTCGATTGGGAAAACATCGCCACCGGTAACCGAGCCACCGCGATCTACACGTCGTCATGGATCGCGCCGAAGTCGGATGTCCACTCGCAGCAGCGATTTTTCTACATGGGTCAGGGTGGCGAAGTGACCGTCGATCAGGCTCATCGTGGGTACGCGATTGCCGACGACAAAGCCGGTTTCGCATCGGCCAATCCGTTGTTCATGAAATACACTCCGGACGCGGAAGGCAGATTTGCCGGGCAGCACGGCTACGGCTTCCGCAGTATCGAAGCGTTTGTTGACGCGGCACAACGACTCAACAACGATCCCAACGCGTCGCCCAGTGACTTTCGCAACGATCTTGCGCTGATTCAGGATACATCATCAACGACGGCGATTCTGGAGGCCGGACGAAAAAGCCTAGACGAAGGCGGCGCTGTGATTTTGCTGGATACCAAGTGAAGTGGCGAATCACCTTTGAAAAATCGGCAGCATTTGATTGGGGATGCTGAGTGCCAAGATACACAGCGAAGTCGTGTAGCAGTTGCCGTATTGGTCGTCATAAGCTTCGGCCGGCCATGAGCCATCTTGTTGTTGGTTGTCCAACAAGGTCTCGACCACCGGTGGAAAAAACGTTGTCCAGTGGCGTCCGCCCAATTGGTACATCGCTTGGGTGCTGTGGAATACGCCGTAGTGGTAGCGATCCGGTTGCCAACTTAATCCTCCGGCCGGTTTGTCGGCGTTGTATTTTTTGAAGTCTCGCGTCAACAACCAATCTCCGGAACGTCGAGCCATATCGGTATCGTGTTTGCCACCGTGAGCTAACGCGACAATCCCTGCGCCAGCCATGGCGCGACTGATGGACTTCTTGTAGGAAGGATTGTAAATGAATACGCCGTTTTTCTTCTCGAAGCATCGTTCGACGAACGCCGCGGCGCGATCGATGTTCTCAGCCGGCACATCAAATCCAGCGTTTCTTGCGGAGCGAAGAAACATCAATTGCCAGCAAGTGGATGACAGATCAGCATCATCCGGATGGCGATTGACGGTGTATTTCCACCCGCCGCGATCCACTTTGCGTTTGCGCTTCCAGTTGTGCATCTCGATTGTTGCGGCAACTGCTTTCTCGATGACATCATTCAAGATCATGGCTTGATCTTTGTGGCACTGCCCGTACGCTTCCGACAGCGCCAAAGCAGAAATCGCATGGTTGTAGACGATGGCATTGGACGTATAGATGTTGGCCCCTTCAGGAGCCCGTGAAATCGGTGATTCACCATTAGCGAAAGCGGCGATCAATCCATTTGGTTTTTGTTGTGACACGATGTAATCAATGGACTTTGACAATTGTTTGCTGTAGCGCCCATTGATGGGGCTTTCCCCAGTGGCCAGAAACGCCATCAAGCAGAATCCTGTTACGGCAGGCTGACCCGCATCCATTCCGCGAAACGAGCCGTCTGCTTGTTGTTCTTTGGCCAGCCAAGACAATCCGAGTCGAACAGATTGATCAACTTGTTTCCACTGCTGAGCATCCAGAACGTTCGCGTCGATGGCCGCGGGCGATTTGGATTTTTCCTGAGCGAACGAACAGCTGACAGGGAGGGTTGCCAACACAACGGTGACGAAAAGAAGTCGATTCATGCGGTTGTTGGTGGTTAGGAAAACTCTTGAAGGAATGGTCCCAGCTTATCTTTGAAAGATCGGCAGCATTTGATTGGGAACGCTTAACGAAAGGATGCATAAAGAAGTCGAATAACAATTACCGTATCGTTTCTCTGCTCGCTCGGGCGGCCATGCGCCGTCTTCCTGCTGATTGGCCAGCAACGTATCAACTAAAGGAGGAAAAAACTGCTCCCAGTACTTACCTCCCAGTTGAAACATTGCTTGTGTGCAAAGAAAGCTGCCGTAATGGAATCGGTCTCTCAACCATTTCGCCCCGTACGCCGGCTTATCGGCGTTGTACTTCTTGAAGCCGCGCTTCAGAATCCATTCCCCCGACGCAATTGCTTCCTGAGAGCCATGTTTTCCTGCATGTGCCAACGCCAGCACACCCGCACCGGCCATGGCGCGAGTGCATGTGGGGCGCCTTCCAGCCAGATAAGCATGGACTTGTCGGTCGTCGTCTTTTAGAAAGCAATTTTCAATGTAAGTCACCGCGGAGTCGATGTTTTCGTTGGGCACATCAAAGCCAGCGTTCTTGGCGGAGCGTAAAAACATCAGCTGCCAGCCAGTGACCGAGAGATCCGCACCATCCGAAAAGTTAGTGTCCAGGTAACGCCAGCCGCCCTCATCGATTTTCCTGTTGGGCTTCCATCGCTGCATTTCCAAGGTTGCTGCAATCGCCTTTTCAATCACGGGTGCCAGACGTTCCGCTTGCTCAGGTTGGCATTGGCCATAACTTTCACACAACGCTAGGCCAGAGATCGCGTGATTGTAGACGCTCGGGCCTCCCGTTTTGTGATCGTCAACTCGTGGAATCGGGATTGCACCGGGCGCTGTCGCGGCAATCAGTCCGTTGGGTCTTTGTTGAGATGCAATAAAGTTCACTGCACTCACAAGTTGTTGCTGATACTTGCCATCGGCTGGGCTTTCACCCTGAGCCAGAAAGGCCATCAGACAAAACGAGGTGATGGCAGGTTGCCCGGATACCAATGATTCAAATGATCCGTCTGGTTGCTGTTTGCTCGCCAGCCACGCGAGTCCTCGTTTGACAGAGACATCCACTTGTTTCCACTGAGCGTCGTCCAGCACACTGGTAGTTGGCGCGGCGCGAGGTTCCGATTTAACCTGAGCCCATACCAAACTTGTGTCGACAAGTGTTCCCATCAGGAAAAGTACAATCTGAAAGGCGTTCATCGTCTTTGCTCTCAATTTGACTCGCGGTGAAGGAACTGCAACACAATTCATCGTTGAAAAATCGGCAACATCTGGTTGGGAACACTCAACGACAGGATGCACAAGGAAGTAGAATAGCACGTGCCAAATTGAGGCTCATGCTTGTCTGGCGGCCATGATCCATCGCCGCGTTGATGAGTCAGCATGGCATTTACCATCGGCGGGAAAAACTTGTCCCAATACTTGCCGCCCAGTTGATACATGGCTTGCGAGCAAATAACGGCACTGTAGTGGTACCGGTCGGGGAGCCACGGGTGATTGTAAACGGCTTGATTCGCGTTGTACTCACCAAAGTCGTGCTTCAAAATCCACTCGCCCGATTCAAGAGTTTCCTCGGCGTCGTGCCTGCCAGCATGAGCCATTGCCAACACGCCCGCACCAGCCATTGCTCGTGTACACGCACGTTTAGTTTCCGTGAGGTAGCCATGAACTCGCCGATCCTCTCGAGTGAGAAAGCACCTTTGGACGTACCCGACGGCCGCATCAATGCTCTTGGTGGGAACATCGAATCCAGCGTTTTTGGCTGAACGTAAGAACATCAGCTGCCAGCCGGTCACGGAAAGGTCAGAATCATTTTTGGGGTAACGTCCGTTTTGTGGCTTGCCAACTGTGGATTCATCAGGCCGAAGCGCATACAGGTGATTCAGGTACCGCCAACCACCAATGTCTCGTTTTATTTTTCCGCCCCAACGCTGCATTTCTAGCGTGGCCTCAATCGCTTTCTCAATGACGGGTGCCAGTTGCTCCGCCTGTTCGGGGGTGCATTGGCCATAAGCTTCACACAATGCAAGTCCCGAGATTGCGTGGTTATAAACGGCGGCGATCCCGATCTTGGTGGGCATCTGGTTCCATGTCGCCCCGTCGTCAACGGTACCTCGAGGGATGGGGCTGGCGCGAGGAGCGTAGAGTGATATCAATCCGTTTGGTTTTTGCTGGGCCATGATGTAGTCGATGGCTTCGGTCAGTTCTTGTTTATACTTTCCGCCGGTCGGACTTTCACCTTGAGCCAAAAATGCCATCACGCAAAACGACGTGATGGCGGGTTGACCGAGGTCCAACGTCTCAAACGACCCGTCTGTTCGCTGCTGAGTTGCCAACCAAGCGAGCCCACGCTTGACGGATTCGTCCAATTTTTTCCACTGCGTTTCATCAATCGTAGAGGCGTCTGGGGCGGGACGCGTTTCCGCTTCGTCTTGCGTCCATCCCGAATTTGTGTTGGCAAGGATGCTCATCAAGAACAATGCGATAGGGAAGGCTTTCATCAATTTCGCTTTCGAGTCGGATCGTGGAAGTGAATTCGCCAGACCGATTACCGTTGAAAAATCGGCAGCATTTGATTGGGAACGCTCAGTGACAAGATGCTCAGCGAAGTCGAATAGCAATTGCCATAGTTATTTTCTCTTCGTTCGGGCGGCCACGAACCGTCTGCATTTTGATGAGCCAGCAATTCGTCGACCAATGTCGGAAAGAACTGATCCCAGTATTTTCCACCCAGTTGAAACATCGCCTGTGTGCAAAGCACAGCACCGTAATGATATCGGTCTCTGAGCCACTTGCACCCATAAGGCGGCGTATCATTGTTGTAGTCGCTGAAGTCGTGCTTCAGAATCCAATCGCCCGACGACAGGGCTTCCTTCGAGTCATGTTTTCCAGCATGAGCCAACGCCAGCACGCCGGCTCCTGCCATCGCGCGAGTACACGCGGTCGGGCGGTTCACCAAGTAGCCATGAACCCGTCGGTTTTGCTGATTGAAAAAGCAGTTTTCGACGTAACTGACCGCTGCGATGATGCTTTCTTCGGGAGGGTCAAAGCCGGCATTTCGAGCCGATCGCAGAAACATCAGCTGCCAGCCGGTCAGCGACAGATCGGAATCTTCACCGACGTGACGAACATCCAAGTATCGCCAACCGCCCACGTCATGTTTCCGTTTCCCACCCCAACGCTGCATCTCCAACGTTGTTGCGATCGCTTTTTCGATCACCGGCATCAATTTCTTAGCCTGATTCGGATCACACTGACCGTAGGCTTCCGTTAACGCGAGCGCAGAAATCGCGTGGTTGTAAACGGCGGTTTGCCCCATCAGGTGACGGTTTAGCTGGCGCGGGATCGGAACGCCGTGGGGAGCCGAAGTTGCGATCAATCCGTTGGGTTGTTGCTGCGCAGCAATGTAATCAATGGCCTTGGACAACTGCTGTTGGTACTGACCGTCGACAGGGCTTTCTCCTTGAGCCAGAAATGCCATCAAGCAAAATGCCGTCACACCTGGCTGTCCGAATTCGATCGTCTCAAACGAGCCGTCGGCTTTCTGTTGCGAAATCAGCCACGCCAATCCTCGCTGGACCGAAGTATCGACTTGCTTCCATGTCGCGGCATCCAACACGTTTACGTTCGGAGCAGCCCGTTGTTCGGTTTCAACTTGAGCAAACGCTACGTGGATCGGCAGCGCGGTTACGAGCAAGAAAGATGTGATTAGTAACTTGTTCATGTTTGTCGTTTCGATTTGAATTTGCGTCAACTCACTATCTTCAGCTGGCTAACGCTGAAAAATCGGCAGCAGTTGATTCGGGGCACTTAGAGATAACACACACAGGGCTGTCGTATAACGATTGCCGAACTTGTTGTCGGACTGATCGCTCTCCGCAGGCCACGATCCGTCTTCGTTCTGGGTGTCAGCAACCACTCGAGCGCTCGTTCGACCGAGTCATTCACCTGTTGTTTCTGAGCTGCGTCTAGCACATCGGCGGGCGGACCGATTTTGTTGTCAGATTTTCCTTCAACTTTTTCATGGGATTGAGTTTGCGCAACCGCTTGACTAAACACGAGCGTGAACTGAACGGAGCAAAACGCCCAGAATACAGCTACTAAACAGATCAGTTTCAGTTCTCGCATCAGTCCCAATTCCTGGCAAACTTAGGCAATAGTGCTGCTTCACTGCGACCGAGCACGTGCGCAATGAGATGAACAGTGTTACCATATGGTTACTGCGTTGCTGAAATATCTGTCGTCCGTCAACAGGTAACCACTCACATTGAGCGGAAAGACACGGCATTTTGCGCGTTTTCGCGAGGTTTTGTCACCTGAGGCCGCTTGAGCGGTTGTAACTCGTAGGGAAACGGCGTTTTTTTGGTTTTTTCCGGCATGAAAGACCTAGCCGTACAGACTCTCCACTTGTGTCGACGGCTGCACTAAGAAGTGGAAGATCAAATTACTTCCGCTATCTTGGAGTCTTACACGAACTCTCAAATGTGGGATCCATAACGATTAACGGGAGCAAGGCATCGAGCAAGGCGCACTCCATTTTGAGCGATCGATCATGACGGACGCCAAGGGCGACTTGACCTCAAGTTACGACGGCAGCGATGCGTCGATCCAACCCGCGTCAGATGCACAACTGCTGCGCGCGATGCAAATGGGAGACGGTGGCGCATGGCAGGAGCTATACCAACGATACCTCCCGTCAGCGTGGCGGCTTGCGTGGCAATTGGTTGGCGACCGCCAAGTGGCAGAAGACTTAGTCTCCGAGAGCCTGTTGGCGTTGTGCCGAAAAGCGTCCGAGCTGGACCCTGAAACGACGAAGCTGTTTGGCTGGTTGCGTGGCGTGATCCGACACAAAGCGATGGACCACCACCGATCAAATGCTCGTGCGGCTGTTGCGATGGATCGGCGAGCGAACGTGCAGGACGCGATCGAAACCGAAAAGCAAACGAACAATCGTCCATCGGCTCGACTTGAAAGAAATGAACAAGCGAGCGACGTGAACTTTGTATTGGACGAATTGGATGAAACCAAACGCCAGTGCCTAGAGTGGAAATATCTTGACAAACTTCCAGTGAGGGAAATGGCCGCGCGGCTCGACCTTACTGAGAAAGCGGTCGAGTCCATTCTGTATCGGGCTCGTCTTGAATTCCGAGAACGTTTTGAGCGGCGAGAAAAAAATCACAGCCAAGCCACGAACCACTTCCCCAGCGAACCCATCGAGCCTTCAAACCGGAGCTCGATCCAATGAAACCAGATCAAAACAATCCGTTGAATCGTGAACCGACAAGTGATGTCGGAAAAGACGATGCGTTCGTTCAACGATTGTTGAATGAGCACGTCCACGTTGATCCACCCCGTCGTCAGTTTGTTGATCAGCTGTCGCAACGCTTGGATAAGGAGTTTGCGATTGTCGTGTTGCCGGCGGCAACGTCGCCGCATGAGGATGCGAATCAGAATGGCCGCGCGACGCGCCGACCTGCGACGGGTTTGTTCAATGGATCGGCTGATGAATCCGTAGCGCGGTCGCGTGCTTTGTCGCGTTGGTTTGGTGGGATCGTTGCAGCTGCGGTGTTGTTGGGGATGTTCGCATTCTGGACCGCGCAGCCACTCACTTCGTGGGCCGAAATGATGGAAGCTCTCAAGTCGACGCCGTGGGTGCAGACGGATTCCGGGCGAACGAGCAGTTGGATATCCGCTTCGAATCAGATCGTCGCTCGGCGCGAGGCGCATCAAACGACCTTTGCATCGCGGAGTACTGGAACTTGGCTTAGCTACGTTCGCGATGACGCGATCATTTATCAGACCGAGCCGGAACACGATTGGCGTCCGATGGATCGGCAGTTGATCGCGTGGTTGGCAACAAGTGCGGATGGTTTGGTCGATCCGGATGCCGACTGGAGCATTGTTTCGGAGTCTGCGGGTCGAGTCGACAACGCTTCCGGGCGGTGGCTGAAGCTGGCGGTTGTGTTCCAGTCCACCGCTGAAGATGCGCAGACCTTTACCGCGATTTTCACCATTGATCCCGATACGAACATGCCGGTTTCGTGCCATGTGCGTGAAGGAGTTTCCCGTCTGACTGACGCAGAAACCGGTAACCAATGGCAATCGGTCAGTTTTGACTATCCGGCAGAGGGTCCGGCCGATATTTTCGACTTGGGAGTTTCCACAGACACGCCGGTCGTGCTTTCTGGATCGGATTCGAACGCAGGCTTGGTCAGCACGAGCGTTTCACCCGAAAGGAAGGGCTCACTCGCGGATCGATTGGCGATGATGGAGCTGCCTCCGGATTTTAAGCGAACTGTTGATCTGAAAGAGTCAAAGCCAAAATCAGAACAGACCAAGGATCAGAAACCCGCCGAATCGAAGGCAACGCCCGACAACGTGTCGGCCTCTGCGCCGGTCGTGGACGAAGCCCAGGTTTCACTCCTGTCGGAACCGGTTGCGACACCCACGACGTTGCCCATCGTTCCGATCCCATCATCTTCGATTGCGATGACGTCGCGAGTCGATCAACTGGTGGATGCGTTGTGGCTTGAAAAAGAAGTCATGCCCGTTGGCCCGGCCACCGACGAAGCGTTTTTGCGTCGAGTGTATCTGGACGTTATCGGGCGAGTCCCCACTATCGGAGAATATGATCAGTTTTTTGAATTGGATCCAGAAACTCGGCGCAGCAAACTGATCGATGAACTGCTCGACAGCCGAGAACACGCGTTGCACATGGGCGGAATCTGGAAGCGAGTGCTCGTGCCGGATGATGAAACCGCGATTTCACGTCTGGGCGGATCAGGCAAATTGGAGCAATGGCTGTCGGATGCATTTGCTGACAACGTGCCGTACGACGAACTGGTTCGACAGTTGCTCTTGGCGGAAGGTCGCGTCAGTGAGTCGGGCCCGTTGTTGTTCTACGCGGCAGCAAAAATGAATGCCGAAGAATTGGCGGCTCGCACATCGCGCACGTTTCTGGGCATGAGAATGGAGTGTGCCGAGTGTCATGATCATCCATTTGATCACTGGTCACAAAAGGATTTCTGGGGCTTGGCTGCTTATTTTGCGCAGATTTCTCGCCCGCAAGGCAAAATTGAAATGGTCAGCCCGGTGCTGCGAGTCCGCGATGCGGATTTTGGGAGCGTCAAGCTTCCCGAGACGGATATCGTTGTCGAACCGAAACTTCCCGTCAGTTTGCATGAGGGGCACGGGATGACTCAGGGCGATATCGTTGCACTGAAAAACGCCGAGGTTACCGACGGATCAAGACGGGGACAATTGGCCGCGTGGATCACTCATCCAAAAAACAGTCACTTCGCACAAGCGACCGTTAATCGAATCTGGGGCCATCTTTTTGGGCAAGGGTTAGTCGATCCGGTCGACGATATGGGAGGTCACAATCTGCCAGCCAGCCCTCAGTTGTTGAATCAGCTTGGTCGCTATTTCGTGCAGTCAGGTTTTGACGTGCGTGAAGTGATGCGAGTGTTGCTCAATAGTCGAGCCTATCAATTGTCAAGCGAGAATCAGCAAGAGACGAGTTCGCGGGACGTTCAGTATTTTGCTCGTATTCCGCTCAAGCCACTGACAGCTGAACAACTTTACGATTGCCTAGCCACCGCAACCGGACGAACAGATCTTGGTAGTCAGATGAATGCTCCCGCGGCGGGGTTGATTGCTGTGAACGTGGACCGATTTTCCGATCCGGGTCGAGCCGCGTTTCTGGCTCAGTTCCGAACGTCAATTGATCAGCGCACCGACTACCAGGCGGGTATTCCCCAGGCGCTGACGCTGATGAACGGACCGATGATTGCATCGGCAACCGCGGATGCTCCCAAAGGAATTTTGAGAAGTTTGTCTGCTCCGTTCTTCGATGACGAGTCGCGGATTGAAAAGCTGTTCGTTGCGACCTTGTCACGCAAGCCGACCGCTGAGGAGCAAAACCGGTACGCAGATTTCCTGCGTCACCAACCGACCGACAGTGAAAAAAGTGACGCCTTGGGCGACGTGCTGTGGGTGCTGCTCAATAGTGCCGAATTTACGATGAACCATTGAAATTTCGAATTCGATAAAGTGATCGCTGACCACAGAGACTTTTCTTCAGGAACAAATCATGCACCGTCGAACTTGGTTGAAATCAGCTGCCGCCGGAGTTTGCACGGTCAGTGCGAGTGGCTGGCTGCCTGCGTTGGCCAATAAAGTCGCCAATGATCCGAATCGTCGTCGACATTGCATTGTGTTGTGGATGGGAGGCGGACCGAGTCAATTGGATACGTTTGATTTGAAGCCCAATCATAAAAACGGCGGGGAGTTCAAAGAGATCGCGACCAACGTTCCAGGAATTCGAATCAGTGAACACCTTCCTCAATTGGCCCAGCATGCCGACAAGTTGGCGATTGTCCGCAGTCTTAGCACCAAAGAGGGTGATCATACTCGCGGTACGCACTTGATGCAGACAGGCCAGCCACCGATGGGCGCCATTAACTATCCCTCGATGGGTTCGGTGTTCGCTCGCGAGCTAGGTGATACCCGAGACGCGTTGCCAAACTATATCAGTGTTGGGCAGGGCAGGTTGTTTTCGGATTCTTCAACGGGTTCGGGGTTTCTTGGTCCTCGATACAGCCCGCTACGAGTGACCGGTTCAGGCGGCCAGTTTCAACGACCGGGAGACGGGGTCGATCAAAGCGGGGTCGATCAAAACGGCGCAGCGAATTTTGCCAGCATGAATATTCCGGGATTGAAACCGCCGGCAGGAATCGATGCCGAACGGATGTCGCGACGGCTGGAGTTGTTAAAAATGCACCAGCAATCATTTATCGGCCAGCACGTTTCGCCCGCCGCGTTGGCGCATCAGACCGTTTACGAAGGAGCGGTTCAGTTGATGAATGGGGATTCCGCTGCGGCGTTCGACTTGTCCAAGGAACCGGAGAAACTCCGACGTGAATACGGTGCGGGTGTTTTCGGACAAGGTTGTCTGCTCGCCCGACGCTTGATCGAACATGGTGCGGCGTTTGTGGAGGTGAATCTTGACAGTTCGACCACAGCCAGCGTCGGTTGGGACACGCACTCGAATATTTTTGAATCGGTGAAGTCGCTTTCTGAGGAGCTGGATTCGGGTTGGGCGACCTTGATGCGAGATCTGGATGATCGTGGTTTGCTCGAATCGACAACCATTTTGTGGATGGGTGAGTT
>CALFWL010000110.1 GCA_937928215.1 uncultured Pirellulaceae bacterium
GGCTGGGTGTCGATTGGATTGTTCCTGTCGCCCCGCAGGGGCAGCCCTATGTCGAACGCCACTAAAAAATGTGCATTCCTCGGACCTCACGGTTGGTCTATGACCTACGCTTTGGTGACACGAAGCTTGAATGCGTGTTCACCGATTTCTTTGTCAATCATATCGTTCGTTGCCTTGGCCATTGAGACGATTTCTAACGACACTGCCAAGGTTTCGCTGCACACATACTCCTTGTTCTCCTCGATGGCTTGTTTTAAGTCATCAGAATCGGTCGCAATCACGATATTAATACGATCCGTCCGCTCGAGGTCCAACTCTTTGCGGTGGTCTTGGATGAATCGAACCAAGTCACGGCTGTAGCCCGCTCGAATCAGTTCGGGCGTTAGCTCCGTCGCCAATACCACAACAACGCCTGTCCCTTGAGCCGCTGCCCAGCCTTCTTTGGCGGCAAGACGGACCTCAATGTCTTCATTGTCCAACGAGATTGATTCGCCAGCGACTTCGATGGACGTGGCACCCGCATCGGCCAATTCTGCCATCATCGCGGCGGCGTCTGCGGCTCCAAATGCCTTCTTGACCTGAGGCATCAACTTGCCGACTCGTGGCCCAAGCCGTTTGAAGTTCGGCACCACGCTATAGCTGACGTACTGCCCCGCGTCGGTCGTGTAAGTGACGTCTTGAACATTCAGCTCGGTCTTCAGCAGTTCGTCGTGTTCGGTCAACCAAGCCTGGTCGGTTGTGTCATTCAAAATCACGGTGACTCCCGAAAGCGGTTGACGAACTTTCAGCTTTTCAGAGGCTCGGGCCGACAAACCCAACGACGCGATTTCTCGCAACAGGCTCATGCGACGCGAAAGGTCGCCGTCGATATGCGAATCATTCGTCAATGGGTAGTCACAGAGGTGAACGCTGGACGGAGTCTTGCCGCCAAAAGTGCTGGTCAGGTTCTGCCAGATGACTTCACTGACAAACGGGACAAACGGAGCCACCATTTTCGCAGTGGATGTCAGGCATTCGTACAATGTCCAATAAGCGTCCAGTTTCTCCGGCGATTGTTTGTCGCCTGCCCAGAAACGATCGCGGCTGCGGCGAACATACCAATTGCTCAGCACGTCCACGAACTGATTGATGGCTCCTGCGGCACCGAAGTTGTCGTAAGCGTCCATTTTCTCAACCACGCTCGCCAACGTCCGATTCAGCTCGCTGATAATCCAGCGATCCAATTCGCCTCGCTCGGCGATTGGTCGATAACCTTCTCCGCTGGACAGATTTTCGGCCGTCAGATCGCCCGGATCTGCGATCGATGCGGGATCGAATTCGTCAATGTTCGCGTACAGCACAAAGAAGCTGTAGACATTCCACATGCGAAGAATAAACTCCGGGATGCTTTCCTTGATGGTCTGTTCACGATATCGAATCGCGGTCCACGGCGGTTGATTGGCGTAGAAGTACCACCGCAACGCATCGGCACCGTACTTGTCGAAGATCTCTCGTGGCTCGCGATAATTTCGCTTGCTCTTGGACATCTTCTGGCCATCTTCGCCCAGCATCAGCCCCAGCACGATGCAATTGCGGAACGGATGAGGGAATTCGACTTTCTCGGTTCCGCCTTGGTCATCGCCGAACAACAGCGTGCTGATCGCCAACTGGGAATAGAACCAGCCGCGAGTCTGATCTAACGCTTCGCTGATGAAGTCGGCGGGAAACTGAGCCTTGAATTCTTCGTGGCCTTTGTGCGGATAGCCCCACTGAGCGAAAGGCATCGCCCCGCTGTCGTACCAACAGTCGATCACCTCGGTGACTCGTTTCATTTTCGCACCTTCGGCGAATGGCGAGTCGTAAGTGATGTGATCGATGTAAGGCTTGTGAACTTTCAGGTCGTCAGCCAGTTCCGGGTCAGCCGCTTTGGCTTGCTCCCAAACCTCCATCCCGGTTGCGCCGGGTTTACTGGTCACTTCTTCGTAACCGCCAATCGCTTCGGTCCGACCCGTTTCCTCACATCGCCAGATCGGCAGCGGCGTGCCCCAGTAGCGTTCCCGAGACAACGCCCAGTCGACGTTGGATTCCAAGAAATTGCCAAAGCGGCCGTCTTTGATGTGTTCAGGCAACCAGTTGATCTGCTGGTTGTTGGCCAGCATGTTGTCCTTGTGTCGAGTCGTTCTGATGAACCAACTACGACGCGGGTACTGGATCAGCGGATCGTCATCGGCTCGCCAGCAAAACGGATACTCGTGCTCATACTGCTCCAGCAAGTACAGTTTGCCCTCATCCTTGAGCCGCCGAGAGATCGCTTTGTCGGTGTCTTTGACCCACTGTCCTTCGTAGTCAGGAGCTTGTTCTGTGAACTTTCCATTCGGAGCGACGGCACAGATCAGTTCGGGCCCTTCGCCCGTTTCGAAACGAGCTTGTTCATCGGCCAGCAACTGGTAGTCGACTTCACCGAACGCGGGAGCCTCGTGGACGGCTCCGGTACCGCTATCGGTGGTAACGAAATCGGCTGCCGTGATTCGCCAAGCGCGATGCTGAGTCTGGCCCGTCTTCAGTTTGCCAGTCAGGTCGCCCTGTGTTTTATAGTAGTAGTCGAACGGAGGCACATAGCGTTTGCCAATCAGTTCGCCGCCCATGAAAGTTGACTTCACTTCCAGTTCACGCTTCCGTTTGGCTCCGATCGATTCGACCAGATCCTTAGCCAGAATAACGTTCTGGTCCAGTTCCGCATCGTACGCGACGGCGTATTCGATCGATTCGTTGACGGCGGCAAATTGGTTGGAAGGCAGCGTCCACGGGGTGGTCGTCCAAACCAACAGGCTCGTTGGCTTGTCGAAGTCCGTTTGATCGACCAACGGGAACAGGACAAATACCGAAGGATCTTTCACCGTTTTGTAGCCCTGACCAACTTCGCCCGCGCTAAGCGCGGTGCCGCCCTGAGCCCACCACCAGATGATCTTGTGGCCCTCATACAGCAAATCACGATCGTACAGGTTCTTCAGTGACCACCAGACCGATTCGACGTAGCTTTGGTGATACGTGACATACGCTTCGTCCAACTTCACCCAAAAGCCCAGTCGCTCGGTCAGCTGTTCCCACTGCTGCATGTACTGCCAAACCGATTGCTGGCATTTGTGGATAAAGGGCTCGACGCCAAAAGCTTCGATGTCTTCTTTGCTGTGGATGCCCAGCTCTTTGCAGACCTCGACTTCGACGGGCAGTCCATGAGTATCCCAGCCAGCCTTCCGTTCGCAGAAAAAGCCACGCATGGTTTTGTAGCGAGGAAACAGATCCTTGATCGCGCGAGTCAGGCAGTGCCCCGGATGAGGCTTTCCGTTGGCGGTGGGAGGGCCTTCGAAGAACACGTAGCGGGTCTGGCCATCGCGTTGCTGGAGCGACTGTTCGTAGATGCGGTTCTCACGCCAGAAATCGAGAACGGACTCTTCAAGTTTCGGGAAATCAGCGCCGGGCTGGACGGGCTTGAATGGCATGGCGGCGGAGTCAGAACGGGAAGAAAAAGCACTAACGAAAACAGCCGCCGGTTTGAAACCAGCGGCCAAATCGAACTCTGGTATTATCGCGCAACAGAGAAGCGGTGTAAATGCGAGGGAGGGGAAGGCTCCGTCCGACTCCCATCGCCGGCCAAGGCTTGTCATTGAGAACTCCCGCAGTCGCGCCTACAGCTCCAAGAGCGGCGCTCCCGAAACAACTACTTCTTGGATTTCTGCTGAGCCTTGGCTTTTTCTTTTTCGGCTTTCTCGATTGCACGATTCTCGGCCGCTTTCGCTTTCATGGCGGCCTTGCGAGCCGCAGCACGCTCGGGATCGGTCAAGTGGCCAAACTCACGATCGAATTGCTCGCCGTACTTGTCGTCTTCTAGATTGTATTCGCCTTCGACTTCTTCCTCAAACGTATCGTCAAAGTCTTCGTCGAAATCTGCTTCGTCGAACTCGTCGACGACATCCGCTGTGGGATCTTCTGGAATTAGCTTGCGGTCCTCAAGCGGCGAAACTAGGTCGGCATCCGCCACCAAGTCCAAGTCAATGTCATCGTTGGAGTCTTCAATTTTCGCCTCATCAACCATAAATCACTCAAGTTGTCTGCTGGGAACTCGTGGACCAAAAATATCGGTAAAGAAAGGGTATTGATCAACCTGCAAGTGTCAAGCAAGCAAGTGGCGTTTCTGATCGATTCGGAGAGAACTCTCGGTTCTGACCCGGCGATCGTGGTGATCCGGGAGGTAATTCAGGGAGTTCCTTCAGTTCACCCCCCCAAGCTCCCTCGCCCCGTGAACTTGTCAGAAAGTAATCGGAATCCCTGCTAATCCATGCTGAGGTTGCCCATGATTCCGTTGGGTTTCGTTGAGCTTCGCTTCGCCGGCGACCTTGTTTGAACAAACCCGCGTCAATTCAGGTCGTGTATTGCGAGTTGAATTCAACATAGGCCGTAGTCAGGTCACTCGTCCAATGCCGAGCAGCCCCGGCTCCGAAGCCGACACTCAGTTCGATCAGCGTCTCAAACGAGTCCTTGATTATCTGGCTGACGGCTTTCTCTGAAAACTCGATCGGCTGCCCCTGCTCAAATACCGTCTGACCATTCAGCTTCAAGTTGACTTCGTCCATCTCGAAATCGGCTCCGCAAAATCCGGCTGCCGACACGATCCGGCCCCAGTTCGGATCATTGCCGGTGATCGCGGTTTTTACCAGATTGCTGCTGGCGACTGCCCGGGCAATCAAGTCCGCTTGTTCGTCGGATCGAGCACCCGTGATGCTGACTTCGATAGAATGAGTAGCGCCTTCCCCGTCGGCGGGTATTTGCCTTGCAAGTTCCAAACAGGCATCGTTGAGCGCTCCAGCGAGAGCGTGCAGCGTTTCGCCCGAGTCAACCTTGGCTGCCGAGGCTCCGCTTGAAATCAGAATCAACGCATCATTGGTACTCATGTGGCCTTCGACGCTGATGCGATTGAACGACGCGTCGGCGGCCTGCTGGACGAGCGTTTGTGCAGTCGCTTTGTCGATGGCTGCGTCGGTCATCACCACCGCCAGCATCGTTGCCATCCGAGGCCCAATCATTCCGGCGCCTTTGGCCATTCCCACGATAGTAACTTCCTCGTCCCCGACCTTGATGATTCTGAACGCTTTCTTGATTCCTTGGTCTGTCGTGAGGATGGCTTGCGCAGCATTCAGAAAATCTTCACGAGAACGACTCAGCCGACCAGCCGCAGCTTCGATTCCCGACTCAATTTTATCCATCGGCAACTGATGTCCAATGATGCCAGTGGACAGGACGCAGACCTGACTGGCTTGAGCAGCGATCGCTCTTGCAGCCAATTCAGCCACTCGCTGGTTGCTTGTTTCACCCTGCTTTCCGGTACACGCGTTTGCATTGCCCGAATTGATCACGATCCCACGAAACTGATCGGTTGGGGTGATCCCGCGATTCCAATCGATGCTCGATGCGTGAATGATGTTCGTCGTGTAAACACCGGCGGCGACCGCATCTTGATCGGTGACGATCAATGCAATGTCTTTTTTGCCGGAAGGTTTAATGCCAGCGGATACGCCGGCAAACTGAAAACCAGTTGGAAGCTGTTTTGGCATGAGTCAGAAATGCGGGATGCAAAATGCGGAATTGTTGCAGCTTTTTCAGCTCAACGCGGTGGTTTCATCGAAATCGAACATGGCATTGAAGTTTTGGACCGCAGCGCCCGAGGCCCCTTTGATCAGGTTGTCCAGCACGCTGACAATGACCAGGCGATCGCCACATTGCCGCACAGTGATGTCACAAAAATTCGTGTTGGCAACGTCTTTGGTGATGGGCAAATCTCCGGTGACTCGAACGAAGGGCTCACGTTTGTAAAAATCGTTCAGGCAGTCCATCGCAGAGTCGGCGGTCGAGCCGTCTACGGGCAGAACATAGATCGTCGACAGGATTCCTCGGTCCATCGGAATCAGGTGTGGCGTAAAAATGGTTGATGTTTCAACGCCAGTGAATCGCCCAAGAATCTGATCGATCTCCGGCATGTGCCGATGAGTGCCCACACCATACGCGGCAACGGATTCATTGCACTCGGGGTAGTGAAACTTCAGGTTGGTTTTCCGCCCCGCTCCAGAGACGCCAGTTTTGGAGTCGACGATGATGCTTCCCGAATCGATCAATCCTGCTTTCGTCAGTGGTGCAAGCGGAAGGATGGCCGAGCTTGGAAAACAGCCGGGGTTCGCGACCAGATTCGCTGACTTGATTGATTCGCGAAATAGCTCGGGGATTCCGTAAGGCACGTTTCCGACTCGGTCCGCGTCCGGATGAGTCACCTGGTACCATTGCTCGAACGTGCCCACATCATTCAGCCGATAATCCGCGCTGAAGTCGACGACTCGAACTCCCGCATCAATCAATGAACCGACGACCGCAGCCGAAGCAGCATGTGGCAGACAGCAGAACGCACAATCGATGTCACTCGCGAACGATTTGACATCCAGCGTTTCAAAATTCAGATCAAGCCGATCTCTCAATGAAGCATGCACATCGCCCAAGTGCGGATGTTCAGGATCACGTGATGTGATTCGTGTGATCTGCACTTCCGGATGACGCAGCAGCAGCCGGATCAGCTCAAGAGCCGTGTACCCGGTGCCGCCAACGATACCGACTCTAATCATGAATTTTTCCAGCAAAGAAGGGGAACCGCAGGCCGTGTGAAAACGGCAATTGTAGTTGCTGAGAGCCAAAAACGGCAACGAGGGTTCGGATCCGCGACGAGAAACTTACTCGTTCGAATCGTCTTCTTTTTCGTCTTCATCTGCATTGGGCGAAGTGTCGACCAACACAACCCGGTGGTCATCGCTGCGGAAGATGACTCGGACGGGAATCACGCGGTCGTAGAAGTTTTCGATGATCGCGATGTTCTCGGCTGCGATCTGAGATTGTTTCATCGTCTTCGCCGCCTTCGATTTCAGTTTCGCCACGTAGTCCCTGAACTTTGTCTTCTGGCCGTAAGGGGCGACCATATCGTTTTTCGTTAGGTATTCCTGCTGAGCCGTGGCGGCGGCCGCGAGAAGCAATTCTGCCAGCTTCTTCAGGTCATCACTGCGAGCGATCGGTTGCACGGTTCCATCCACATGCTTGAGCATCAGCCTCAAGTCAAACTTCGCTTCGTTGCGAGTATCGGCGTCCAACTGAAGCCACATGAATCGATTGCTGATCGCTTCATGGAAATGGATCGCGGACGGGCTGCCTGGCTGGACGATGGCCGGGTCGAGCCAAGTCTTGGGGAGCCCCGCGGCTCGGGTCGGAAGTAGCTCAATCGTGGTCCGCGATGGATTGGGCAACCACTTGATCGCCGAATCCAATTGAGCAAATGGTTGCTCCCGAGTCAGCTTCAGGTCCGGCAGCGACAGGGGCTTTCGTAGCGCCAACGTCCACGAGTCATCAGCCAAAGTCAACTTCAGCACACA
This sequence comes from uncultured Pirellulaceae bacterium, assembly GCA_937928215.1. Classification (GTDB taxonomy): domain Bacteria; phylum Planctomycetota; class Planctomycetia; order Pirellulales; family Pirellulaceae; genus Mariniblastus. Next base: position 7,440 of record CALFWL010000110.1, read on the forward strand.
ATTTCGAACGTAGTTGGCGATCCTGGAATCGGCGGCCTCGGGCAACCAACGGAATCTAATTTGGCCAGTCGGTTTATCGAATTCGAATTGCCCGACCGGATCTCCATCGCTTTTGGGCGATTTTTTGGCGATCACCGACCATTGCTGCTTCTTGGTTTCATTTCGTCGCAATTCAAAATTGGTCCGACCTTTGCCGACGCCTTCCGGTGAACGAAGCGTCATTCCCAACAGATAAATCGAATCCTGTTTGATCTCCGCCACGACCACGTTTTCAACCGTCTCCGTGGCTGGCAGATCAACGGAATCAGGGAACCCGTCAAACGGACCGGACGGCTTCGCAGATTCCGACTTCTTCTTGGTGCCTCCAGTCGCTTTTTTTTCTGATTTTTTCTCAGCGGATTCGCGGCCTGTATCCGCTCGTTCTTTTGCTGACGCACTCCGTTCAATGGAACTTTGTGGCATCGAAGCAGGATTTGAGGGGGGATCTTTGTCCGCTTGGGAGCCTTCGTCAGGTCCAGACACGTTGGAAAACGGCTCATTCGAGAAATCGCCCCCGGTTTCGACCGTAGGTTCGACCGCGGACGTCACATCGGCCTGATCACTCGACTTGGCAGCAACCGTGAGTTCGCTGTTTGCTCGGCCCGATTCGGCTAAGTCGCGGAAAAGTGTTTGTGGCTTTGCAGATTCTGGCGGAATGCTGCGCGAGCTGGGGGAGGAATTCGTCGTGGCGTTGGCGTCTGGATTTGGTTTCGGTTCGGCAGAACCGTTCGCCGGGATGAGCGATTTACTGGTCGAGACGGGTTCCGCACCCTTTTGAATAGCAGTCTGATTCTGAGCCACCGTGTTCGTTCCGTCTGGTTGCTGAAAAGCCCGGTACCCGAAATATCCTGCGACTCCAACCGCCAACATCACCAACACTGACGTTGCCGCATGAACGAGCGACTTCATTGCATCGCCGTTGCGCTCACCCCCGCGCCGCGACCGCTTGGATTTTTGCTTGTCGGTCAAGCGTGCATTTTTTGATCGCCTTTCGATTTCAGGATCTGGGATGAAGATACCCTTGGTGGCAACCGCCTGAACTCCTCCTTTAACTGATTCTTTGGCGGTCGACGCGATCGGTTCCGCATCGATCCAGTCTTTCAGCGTGCCTAGCGCATCGGCGAAAGCCGAGTCATCTTTTGTGTCTAGGTTAGTAAGCAACGTGCAGAGCTGCCTAGTCGCAGCCGACGGTTCCATGCGATTTAGCAGACGTCGGCCCAGCCGAACGATCGCCAGCAGATCAGCTTGTTCTGGTGTTGCCGTTTCCTTGGGAGCGTCCGAGGCCCGTTCGACCAGCGGTGACAACGCAAGCTGCGAAATCTTGACCTGACCGTTTTCGTCAATCAACACATTGTCCATCGAAAGGTTGCCGTGGACGACAGACCGCGAATGTGCATAAGTCAAACCGGAAATCGAGTCTTGGACGATGCGAGCAATTTTCCTTTCGTCCAAAGATTTCTCTGAGAATTCTGCCAACGATTGCCCCGGCGTGTGCTCGGTAACCAAGTAGTAGCGACCTTGCTGTTTGTCGATGTCAAAAACATGAGCCAGACTGGGATGGTCCAGTTCCCCGGCGAGCTTAGCCTGTTTCAGAAATTCGGATCGCTGTTTCGGATCGTTGGTAAGCTCAACCGGCAGCACCTGAACTTGGACCGTTCGTCCCAGCTTGGGATGCAACGCGACAAATCGATCACCAAACGCATCTCGACGAACTCGCCTGAGCAATTGATAGTTTCCGAGATGAAGTCGATACCTGCCCGAAAGAAGGTATTTCGCTTGCCATTCGGTCAACAGATTTTCGCGAACCAACTGACACGCATCGTCAGTCGGATTTTGACCGGGATTCTCTGACTGCCATTTTTCCAGCACGTCCGGTTTGAGCACTTCGCTTTTTTTCAAGCAGGTGCGGAAGTCGTACTTCGGTTTGGTGTTCTGCTTTGACGGCATCGACGGTTGTCACTGCTAATAGAATTGGCTTGCCGAGATCGCTGGGCGGCATCACAATCATTGTACCGACCTTCCACGATTTCAACTACTTTCGCGTCCAGATATTCGGTTTGACGTGATTTTCAGATAGCTGTCGTTCAATTGCATGGCACAGGCTTCCACGCTAAAAGACGTTGCCGCAAGTTGTTGCAACTGTTGAGCCAATCGCTCTCGCAAACTTTCGTCTTCCAACAGCATTTGCGCGGCGGTTGCCAAGGCAGCGGGGGCATCGACTGCAACCAGACACGACTTGAGTGCTGGCAACGAGAGCACCTCGGCGGTCCCGCCGGCGTCGGTCGCGACTATCGGCAGACCAACCGCTGCGGCCTCCAGTAGCACTCGTCCCAGTGGCTCCTGTCGAGCGGCGTGAACCAGCAACGTGCTTTGTTGCATGATTGCCGCGATATCCGTCCGTTGGCCCAGAAAATGAACGCGATGGTTCAATTGCGCAGCACCGACACGCTTAATCAGTTGTTGTTCGTATTCAATCGCTTCGCGTTTCTTCGAGTGTCTTTGGCCAACGATCAATAAATGCGAACCCGATGGGTCATTGGTCTCTGACGACACCAGCTTGATGAACGCCTCGACCAACGTGTCGAGTCCTTTCCGCATTCCGATCTGCCCACAAGAGAGCAGCAGTTGCGAATCGTCCGCCACGCTCAGCTCCTTGCGAATCGAGCGACGGGAGCTTGACAAAGAAAGAAACTGTTCGCGATCGATTCCGTTGTGGATCGTAACCGAACGCTCTTTTGACAGACCATGCTCGATATGAAACGCCCGAGTCGCGTCAGAAACAGCTACGATTCGATCCAACTGGTTGATATCATCCATCGCCTTGCGGCTGATTTTGATGATGTCCCGAAGGTAACCGAGCGACGGGATGTTCAGTTGCCGGCAAACCGGCCCACACAAGCGGCTCATTGACAGGCTGTTGCAGTGAACCATGTCAGGACGAACTCTCGCGATGCACCTTGCGAATTCATCGCGTCGATCGGATTGAGTCAAACGAACGCCGGATTCGTCGCTTCGCTTGAGCGGAACGATCGGAATGCCCGTTTGGGTCAAGCGTTCTTCTAACGGCGATTCAATGGGTGCCACCGCAGAGAATCTCCATCCTCGCTCACGCAGCCAGTCCACGACCGCAAGAAACGAGTTTTCGCCGCCATTGACGGAGCCAAACTCAAACGCAACCAGTACATGGCCCGGCATCTCGCGATCCCCCGAGACAATCTTTTGAGTTGCTTTTATTCGACTGTCCAGGTCTCGCCACCGGCAAACAAATCAGCCAGTTCACCTTCTTGCTTTTCTGCTTTGGCGTCGTCCACCTGACCGTTAATCATGTCATCGTAGGTCGCTCGCTGGACATCACGGAACACGCCGATCGGCTCAGGAAATTCAGGGTGGCGCATCCGTGAAAGCAAAAACGCCAACTGCGGAGATTCGATTTTCTCGTCATGGAACAGCAAATCATCCTGAGCGACGTTGCCATCCAGTTTGACCACTTCCGGCGTAAACCCATTCAAACGAATACCCTTGGTACCGTTACTAAAAACCAGCGACTTTCCGTGTTCCAGCTCGACCGTGCTGTCGGCTTTGGTGTCCTTGTTCTTTGCGTAGTCCCATGTCCCGTCATTGAACACGTTGCAGTTCTGGTAGACCTCAACGAACGAGGTCCCCTTATGAGCGGCGGCCCGTTTGAGCGTTGCAACCAAGTGTTTGATGTTCGTGTCAATTGACCGAGCGACAAACGTGGCTTCGGCAGCGACCGCAATCGAGATCGGATTGAGCGGATGATCAATCGATCCGCGAGGCGTACTTTTCGTGACTGAACCAACCTTGGACGTTGGGGAATACTGACCCTTCGTCAGGCCATAAATGCTGTTATTAAACAGGATGATGTTCAGGTCCACATTTCGACGCAGCAAGTGCATGAAATGATTTCCGCCAATGCTCAGTGCGTCACCGTCTCCCGTGATCACCCAGACACTCAGGTCAGGGCGCGTCGATTTCAATCCCGTGGCAAATGCAGGGGCTCGGCCGTGGATGCTGTGCATGCCGTAGGTGTTCATGTAGTACGGGAATCGGCTGGAACAACCGATGCCGCTGATGAAAACCGTACCTTCCTGCGTCGCGCCGATTTCGGGAAGAACTTTTTTCATCTGAGCCAGAATCGAATAGTCGCCGCAACCGGGGCACCAGCGGACATCCTGATCGGATTCGAAATCTTTGGCTTTAAGGACAGGTAGGTTCATAAGATTGATTCGTTAAAAGCTAGCAGCCGACTTGCTGCCTAGTGTTGTAAGGTTGTGAGGAATTCGTGACCGCACGACCGAGTCACGTTACTTGGCTCCGACGGGAGCGACCGAAACCTCGTAGATCTTTTTCATGATCTCACCGACGCTGAACGGCTTGCCTTTGATCTTGTTCAAGCCAATCGCGTCGACCAAGAACTCGTTCTTCAACAGCAAGCTCAGCTGACCGTTATTCAACTCGGGAACGAGCACGCGATCGTATCGAGCAATCACTTCACCCAGATTTCTCGGGAACGGGTTGATCCAACGAATGTGAGCGTGGCCCACCTCGATGCCTTGAGCAATCGATCGCTCGACCGCAGTGTGGCATGAACCATAAGTCCCCCCCCAGCTGATCACCAACGTCCCGGATTCTTTGCCGAAGACCTCAACGGGATCGATGAAGTCGGCAGCCATTTGCACTTTCTTTGCCCGAGTCTTCACCATGTGCTCATGGTTGTCGGGGTCGTAGCTGACTTCGCCCGAACCGTCTTTTTTCTCAAGTCCACCAACGCGATGCATCAAGCCTTTGGTGCCGGGAATCGCCCAAGGTCGAGCGAGATTCTCATCGCGAGTGTAAGGTTCGAATGCCGCACCGTCTTCGCGTGGTCCCGGGTGTTCGATCTTGATCTTCGGCAGGTCCGCAACGTTTGGGATTCGCCACGGTTCAGCACCGTTAGCAATGTAGCCGTCGGAAAGAATCATGACGGGCGTCATGTACCGAGTCGCGACCTGCCACGCTTCGATGGCGGTTTGAAAACAGTCCGCCGGGCTGCGGGCAGCGATGACCGGAATCGGCGCTTCGCCATTGCGACCGTGCATCGCCATCAGTAAATCGGATTGCTCAGTTTTGGTTGGGAGGCCCGTGCTTGGCCCGCCACGTTGGACGTCGATGATCAGCATGGGCAACTCCAGAATCATTCCCAACCCCATGCCTTCGCCTTTCAACGCGATGCCAGGGCCGCTGCTGGTCGTGATGGCCATGCTGCCTCCGAAAGCCGCTCCGATGGCGCTGCACACGGCGGCAATTTCGTCTTCGGCCTGAAATGTTCGAACGCCAAAGTTCTTGTGCTTGCTTAGTTCATGAAGAATGTCGCTGGCTGGAGTAATCGGGTAACTGCCTAGGAACAATTCCTTGCCGCTGAGCTTTGCCGCGGCGATCAAACCCCAAGCCAACGCCTCGTTCCCCATCACGTTTCGGTATTTTCCAGGAGGCAACTTCGCAGCGGGTACTTGATAGGTCGATGCGAAAGCCTCAGTCGTTTCACCATAGGCCCAACCGGCTTTCAAAGCCAATCGGTTCGCCTCGGCAATTTCCGGCTTTTTTCCGAACTTGGCATCAATGAATCGCAACGTAGGCTCGACGTCCCGACCATACAGCCAGAACACCAACCCCATCGCGAAAAAGTTCTTGCAGCGATCGGACAACTTGGTAGACAGGCCCGTGTCCTCGACCGCCGTTCGAGTCAGACTGGTCATTGGCACTTTGATCGTGCGGTAACCATCAATGGTGCCATCTTCAAGTGGACTCTGCTCCAGCTTGGCCAGCTTGAGATCCTTTTTGCCAAAATTGTCGGAGTTGACGATCAGGATGCCGGTTTTCTTCAAGTCAACAAGATTCGTGACCAACGCAGCCGGGTTCATGCAAATCAACGCGTCCAAGCCGTCTCCAGGAGTGAAAATATCCTCGGAAGAAAACCGGACCTGGAATCCACTGACCCCCGCACGTGTTCCGATAGGAGCCCGAATCTCGGCTGGAAAGTCCGGGAACGTGGCCACATCGTTGCCCGAAAGCGCAGACGTGTTGGTCAACTGAGTTCCCAGCAACTGCATCCCGTCGCCCGAATCACCCGCAAGTCGCACGGTGACTCCTGTGACAGACTCGGAGGGTTTGTTCGTTGGTGGAAATTGATCCGATACGCTAATCATGAATGACTCGTCGAGAACTCGAACTGGCAGAAAACATTGGCAGTTCGTCGGGGAAGAAAAACCGTTGGGAACAACACGCAGCTTGACTGAATTGGAGACGGCGACGCGTTACTGGATCGGTGGGCGACCGGCAGCGAAAAAATTACCGATAAGGTGTCAGCGCTCGCCCCGCTTGGAAACAGAGCCGAACCAAATCTTAAATTGCAGTCCGCCGTAAACTGACCCCACTCCGAACAATCGGAGCAGACCGTAAACTGGGTTATCGACACATAGTTTCACAAAGATAACCGCTTTTCGAAAGGGGGAAAACTTTGCTAGACTTGGCCCTCAACCTTATTTTGCCGACATTTTCTGGCATCCGGCGATCACTCCAACCCACGACGAAAGACCCAAACCATGGAACGTTCCCTTATCCTGCTGAAGCCTGACGCGGTTGAGCGACGTCTGATTGGACGCCTTATTGCGCGATTCGAGGACAAAGCGATCAGTATTGTGGGGATGAAAATGCTGCAAGTCACACCCGAGCTGTCCCAGCAGCACTATGCCGAACACGTCGAGAAGCCGTTTTATGGCGGTCTGGAGTCGTTCATCACCTCGTCGCCGGTGGTTGCCATGGTTCTGGAAGGCTTGGATGTGATCAAAGTGGTTCGTGACATGCTAGGAGCCACCAATGGCCTGAAGGCAGCTGCGGGAACCATCCGTGGTGATTTCAGCAGCAGCCGCCAGATGAATTTGGTTCACGCCAGCGACGGTCCCGAGGCCGCCGCCCGCGAGATCAATCTTTACTTTGAACCATCCGAAATCTGCGACTACACGCCAACCTTGGTCGGCAGTTTCCGAGCCTCGGACGAGTAACAACGGCTCACGTAATCGTTGCTCACCGATCGAGGAAGGTACGGCACGCAAAACCTGTGTCGATCGGTGAGAATCCGTGGCTAAAGAATGTTCCGCTAATCACACAAATTTTTGAACAGGAGTTCGCGGAGGAAACAAAAGCGTGACACAACGATCGAGTGATTGAGCACACCTTCTTCCTCTGCTCCCGCTATTTCCTCTGCTTGAATTGATCACTTCGAATTAGACGAATCTTTTTGAGGCGGTTTCACAGGTGTCAGAATCAAACCCTTCAGGTTCATGACACCTTTTTTGATTTTTTTGACTTTCACCGTCGCCGTGTGAGCGTCGGCATCTTCAACTGAAACATCGCCAAGATGGACGGTGTCATAGATGTACCAGCTTCCAGTTCTGACCAACTGGTAGTCCAGCTGAGAATCATCGATTTGAATCGTGACCTGTGTTCCCGTCGCCGGCGCGCGAGAATAAACCAACTGAACTTGATACTTGCCTGCCGGAGCATCGAAGCTCCATTTGACGTAGTCGTCGGCATGGTTCCAAAAACCGATTCGATGGTTGCCGGGATGAGTCTCTAGCCCTGCTTCGTCTCCAACCACCTCGCTATCGAGAGCACTCAAGACGATAACTCCGTCGGAAAGTGTGGCTGAATTATCGCTCACAAGGAATGAAAGCGTTGTCGAATCACCGGGCGTTTGACTCTTGGGGAGATGAATCGTGATTTCCGTTGCCGCCGGGTTGAATTGAAACCGAATTGCTTTCTGCTTTGGATCACCTTTGACCCAAACACGGACGATGTGGGGCACCGGTCCAGTCAGTTTCAGCTTTCGGTCGTCCGGAATACTTTCGACCTTCAGTTCGCGAAGATGAGGCAAATCACTGTCCGGAATTTGCAGCTCCGTGGGTTGTCGCTTTGAAACCTTCCCCGTCGTCTGTTCAGTTTGCCCGCTTACCTGCGTGGAAACCAGCATGATCATCAGAACGAGCGAAACCATCAATCCAGAGAAGATTCGATTAACGGATTGAGTTGTATGCATGGAAAAGTTACTCATGAACAAACCTGCGACTGCAAAAGAAAACGACTAACGGCAAGGCCGACCTCCCTGCAATGATACACCAACTGGCAGCGGCCCACACGGTGGAACAACGCCGCGATCGAGCTGAACTTCGCTGGTCACGGCTTGCGGATAAAGGATAACTAAATCACCGGAAAGGCGTGATCTATTAACCGTGCCGCACGAAAGAAGGAAATCTGGTAATTCATGATGGGGCAAGTCCCAACCATTGCCCGACGCGCCCAGCCCAACCAAGCTGGACGACCGGAGTTTGCTTTTCCTCCAGCCAGCGGCGGTTGACCTCGACGGCCATTTGTGAATCGAATATTTGATCCCTCACGGCACCACTGCCATGTCCTTGCAATCCGATGGCTGAATGCCTCGCGTTCGGGCATTCAAAAAACTCCGCCGCTTTCCCCAAGTTTGTTCTCGTGTCGCGGAGGTTGTTTCTTGGGCAAACCGGTTACCCTTATGACATCACGATCGGATGCTTGCGTTTCAGGCAGAACGACAGGTTTTGCCAAACCACGTTTACGATAAGTCCGAGGCAATCCGCCTGTCTCGGTTCCCCCGGCTGAATGCAAATCACTCAAGAGACGACGAACCTGTCGATGGACGTTATATGACTGAGACACAATCAACAAATTGCGCTGCCCCACTCGAATAGCACTGATTGCACCGATCCCGGAACCTGTGTCCAGCCACTCTTCCGACTGCACCGTGGTCCGAATGGTTTCGATCAAAGCTTGAGGCGTTCCCCCGAGCGAGGTGACATCGTAAACCAGCGTCATCAAATAGCGATAGTCATTATCAGCGTCGTCGGTGGAAATGATTCTGAGCAACCCATCAGTGATTGTAAGCGTTGCGTGGCGCTCACCAAGCGCATGCCGCAAACGCAC
>CALFWL010000111.1 GCA_937928215.1 uncultured Pirellulaceae bacterium
TGTTCCTGCTTTCGTTAACGTTTTGGATCGCCAGCGGTTGATTTGCAAAAGACTGTGTCCGCGACGGCGATTTTCATTGAGCCCGAAAATTGACGCAATTGTATCGTTTTCTGCATCGGTAGGGGGACGGACGGAGCCTTCCCCTCCCGGAACCAACTTGCGATCGCTTAGCATTCTGGTCGCGTCGAGCTCACCGGTTGCCAGTCGGTGCGCGTTTTCACCGCTGCATCATCAGCAATTTGGCAGCAGGCGACTTACGACTGAGCGGATGATGCTGATCCGAATGTTTGCGATCAAGTTGTCGCGGTCAGTTCTGCTGACTGACGCTGGTTCCAATTTGAGTCCGATGCGGCTTCTTGTTTTCAAACAACGTTGACAGCTTGCCGCACTCTGCCTTGTCGCTGTCGGACGTTGCCAGTTCTGACGCCTGTTTGGCGTATTTGACCGCTTCGTCGAACTTACCGACTTCCGCTGCTGCGGCTGCCAGAGTCTCCACGTGATACCAAACCTTCCAGTCGCCCGACTCGCACGCCGTTTTGGCTTTTTTCATCGCGCCGCCTCCGTCACGAAATTGCCCATCGGGACAGGTCGCGAGGAACCACGCGGCTGCATTCAAAACTTCTGAAAACTCAGGAGCCATTTTCTCGGCGGCGTCGAAATCGGACTTGGCATCCTTGAAGTCACCGTTGCCCAGGTACGCTACGCCTCGGTTGATCCGCGAAATGGCCGAGTCCGAAAGTTCGATCGCTTTGTCGTGATCTTCGATAGCATCGTCGTAATTCTTCAATGCCACATTGCAGATTCCTCGGTTGCTGTACGCGATAGGAAGTTTTGGAGCGTACCGAATGGCTCGATTCAAGTCGTACATCGCATCATCGAACTTGCCTTGTTTGTACAGGATCAGGCCACGGTTGTTTAACGCCATGGCGTTGCGAGACTGTGTCTCGACGGCTTGGTCCGCCCAGTTGTAGGCTGCTTGTAAGTCATCCTTTGCCAGGTAGATGTTGCTTAATCCGACGTAAGCGTCCGCGATTCGCTTGTTTAGTTCGATCGCGGCTAGGTAGTTCTTTTCGGCAGCGTCTGCTTTACCGACCGCTTGCAGAGCACTTCCACGAGAAATAAAGAACCATGGGTTTTTCGAGTTCAATTCGATGGCACGGTCGAAGCTTTTGATCGCTTCCTCGTTGGCTGAAACTCCTGACAGAACGACGCCACGATTGTAATGAGCCTTCGCGAACTTCGGCTCCAGCTTGATCGCTTGATCGATGTCGATCAGGGCATCTTTGGTGCGGCCTTGAGCGTTGAGAACAATTCCGCGATTGCTCCACGTCAACGCGTTCTGCTTGTTGATCTTTAGCGAGTCGTTCAAGTCGACAAACGCTTTTTTGTATTCTTCGTTTTCGTAGTGAATCATGCCACGATGAGCCAACGCGGGCCAATCAAGGTCGTTGGCCTTGATACGGTCGTCGTAGTGTTTTTTTGCCATCCCCAGATTCATCACGTACTGTTTGGGGAGCCAACCCTTGACGTCCTCGAGCGCGCACCACTTTCCGTTGACAGCCGTAATGGTGTGGATACTGCCTTCAGAAACGTGATCGACATTCTTTTTGAAAATCTTGGTTTCAAAGTTGGCGGTGACGACAACGCGATCACCAACCTCTTGGCCGTAACATAAACTTGCAGTGAATGTGGCAAGCAAGGCAGCGGTCGGGACAAAGACGGTTTTCAAAAGACTGAAAAATTGAAAGCTATTCATGGTGGGCTTAAAGTATTTCGGAGTCATACGTTCAAAAATAAAGGTTGGGCATGCAGGCAAGTTTACGCAATTGCCTGAAAGTATGTTGAGTCGTGTCACGTTGAAGTCTATTTTCCAATACAGAACTGACCAAAGACGACATCCAAAATATCGTCGGTGTAGATCGTCCCGACAACACAGCCTAAATGCTCCAGGGCGTGACGAATTTCAGCGGCGACCAATTCTTCGCCTATTCCTGCCAAGGCTGCCTGAATTGCCAGTTGTACCGATTTTGCAGCAGCGCCAAGGCTGTCTGAGGTGCGACGGAGTGTCGAACCGACGATCGGAGAATCTGTCGATTGTGAGTCAATTGCGATTTGGAACAGCGTTTCTTGCAGTTGATCGATGCCCTCCGAGGTCAACGAGCTGGTTATCAAGACGGGACTCGATCGTGGATCGATTTGTGCGAGTGCGGCTTGGACGTGAGTCGCAAGAGAACGATCCGTTTGAGTGATCACAACGATTGATGCCGCGTTGTTCGAGCGACCCGTGTTCAGTAAATCTTCAAATGCTTCGATCGGTGCGTCGGCCGCAACGCAGTGAATGCAAAGGTCGGCTCGTTCGATTCGCTCGCCGCGTTGGGTCTGCGCGAAGGCTTGGATTTCCTGCGAACCCGTTTCGATCGTCGGGATTTGTTCGACCCCTGCCGTGTCGATCAGTTGAATTGTGACGCCTGATCGTGTCAGTTCCCCAGTCACGTAGTCAGTCGTGGTTCCGGCAACATTGGTGACAATCGCTCTTGATTCCCCCAACAAGCGATTGAACAGGCTGCTTTTCCCTGCATTGGGTAAGCCAGTCAGGACGGCCGTGAACGTCTCTTCTGAGACGTGCCGCTCGGAGATCTGGGCGATGATTGAATCTAACTGTTGAGAAGCCGCAGTCAGTTTTCCCAGCAGCAGACTGTCCGAGATGAACTCGATATCTTCGTCGGCGAAATCCAGCTGAGCTTCCAGTTCGGCAAGGATGGCGATCAAGTCATTGCGAATCGTCGTCAGCGGTGTTGCCAGGCCACCGGCAAGCTGATCAAGCGAAAGTCGCAGGTCGCTCTGGTCTTTGGCATCAATCACAGCAAGAACCGCTTCAGCCTGAGTCAAGTCAAGACGTCCGGACAAAAATGCTCGTAAAGTAAATTCACCAGGCCGAGCGATACGTGCGCCGGATTCGCAGAACGTTGTCAACGCCAGTTGCAATAAGGGGGCCGAGCCTGTCGTATGGAATTCCGCACTCGGTTGTCGCGTGTAGCTGTGGTTGTCAGGCCAGAGTAGCAATCGGCCAGGCAATGGCAGATCGGCCGCCAAATGCAGTTGTCCTTCCATCGCGTCAGCAGTTGCCTGCGTTTTCAAAGAGCGATCGTGATTGGCGGTGAAGCATTTTTCAAGGCAATCGACTGTGTCGGGCCCGCTGAGCCGCACGATCCCGCGCTCGCTGGCTCCTGCGGGGGACGCAATCGCGGCGATCGTATCGTCGATGTCCATACTGGCCATGAGTCAAGTCACTGCTTTCGATTGCGCAGACGTTTTTTGCGTTCGGCGTCTGCTCGCTTGCGTTCGTCCCGATCGGCTTGTGCCTTTTTCTGAAGGTTCAGATATCCCACTCTTTCGGCTGCTGTGCTGGTGGCAAGTGCGGGGGCCGTACTTCCGTCGTTAAACTTGGACGTATCTAGAACCGGTTTGGGCAATAGCAGCCGTTCGACGATTCCCCACAGACTGGACGTGATGATGTACAGGCACAAACCTGCAGGAACTTTGAAAAACATCAGACCCATGATCGGCATCATGATCGACATCATTGTCTGCATCATCTTTTGTTGTTCGTCGACAGCTTTGGGCATGAATAGCCGTTGCTGGAACATGAACAGCACCATCGTCGCGATTGGCAGAATGTTGAAAAATGGACCCAGCCAGCCTGTTTCATCACCCAGCATCGTGGGCATCCAGTCCTTCCAATAGAACAATTGGTCAGGCGCCGACAAATCGCTGCACCACGACATGCCTGGGATCAACGGTTTGTCTCGAAGGGCAATGTCGACCGAAAGACCACGATACAGCCCGATGAAGATCGGCAGCTGAAAGAACATTGGCAGACAACCACTGAGCGGATTGTACTTGTACTTTGCAAACAGCTCGCGTTGGGCTTGCGACTGTTTTTGCATGTCGTCAGCATACTTCTGTTTGATCTCCATCATCTGCGGCTGAAGATGCTGCATCATTTGGGCGTTCAGGGCGGCCTTGCGAGAGAACGGAATCATCAGGCATCGCACCAGTACGGTCAGCATGATAATCGCGATACCGTAACTAAACTTGAACGTGATGAAGTAGAAGGAGTGCAGCAGCCACAGCAACGGTTTTGAGAACCACGCGAACCAGCCAAACGTTTCGACCTCGCCCAATCCGTATGCGTAAAGCAAATCCTGTTCTTTGGGCCCTGCGAAGACTTCAAACGTATGCGAGTACGTTCCGCCGGGAGTCAGTTCAATGGTTTTTACCATCTGAAAAGTGCAATCGACCAATTTCTGCAACCGCACGTTGTCCGGCAATTCGACTCGGCCGTTCAGAAACGCAGACAGGCTGTTAACTTCAAATGGCTGCTCGTCGGTCGCGTTGGGAATCAGCGAGATGTTGAAATACTGCGTATCGACTCCGGCAAACAACAGTTGACGAGCCCCGGGCGACTCTTCATACGGATCGCAGATAAAGTTGACCACTGGTGGATCTTCTTGAGCTCCATCGACGATCTCCGGCCCGCCGAAAAAGACAAACGGGTTGTCTTCGTTACCGCCGACCACATCGCGAGCGCCCGCGACGTAACCAATCGCACTGGAGCGACCATGGATCTTCATGGTGTACCACCATGCTTCAGTCGTTGCACCGGCAGGGCCGTCCAACTCATAGGCGAGTGTCTGAGCCTGATCCGATTCGTTGCGGATCTCGATCGTCAGATTCAGATGAAAAGTCTTTGAATCGAGGTCGTGAATTTGTTCGGCAGGTACGCTTGGCAACGAATAAACTTTGGTTACTACGATCGGGCCGGTCATTTCGAACGCGGCCAGTTGGTCATTGGTGAGCGTACGAGTCAGCGCGATTTCGCTCTCGTTGGAGCGTTTCTCGTCAAGTTCCCAGAGACCCTCACGGAGTTGACGATCGAGATCGGGCCAGGGTTTATCCAGTTCGGGTAGTGTTTTGACCAGCGACAGCACGAAGGACTCGGGCAAGTCCCGGCCTTCGGACACCCGCGTGTACTCGGGTCGAATCAATTCGATCGGTTTCTCGGTCAACGTGATATTCTGTTCGATGGAGCGACCATCGCGTTTAACAGTCAATTGCACCGAACTTCCGGGTTCGGTTCTGTCTAGCATCTGCTGCAAGTCGTTTGAGGAAGTGATGGGTTTGCCATCGAGTGACATCAGGATATCGTTGACCCGGACGCCCGCGTCCTCGTTTGATCCGCTGGTCGCCCGTGCGGCTGGCGTACCGGGGCCAACAACGCGAACTTGCAATCCGTCGGCAGTTTCACGTGGCTCAAGATGCCCTAGGTAACCCCCTTCGTATTCCAAGTCACGGTACGAGATGCGATTGTCTTTCTCGTGCCGGTAGTTCAGTTCAATCCGTCGTATCGTTCCACCCTTCGGGTTGATCGTGATCAGGAACCGATCGGCGCCATCTTCGGAGACTGAACCGAGCGTATAGAACCGATCGGCTGATTCGTCATCGTCGGCGGTGGATGGTTCCGCGTTGTCACTCGCATCAAGAGTTTCGATTGCTTCTTCCGTCGAAGC
>CALFWL010000112.1 GCA_937928215.1 uncultured Pirellulaceae bacterium
GTTTTGAAAACTGCCTGCTACGACTGCCATGGAGATGGAAGCAACGATGGCAATCTGGACATTGAATCGTTGCTGACTGAAACACCGTTGGTCAAGAATCGAGAACGATGGCAACACGTCATCGCTCAAGTCGAAAACCGAACCATGCCGCCGCCGGATACCAATCAAGTCTCTGATACCGATCGGAAAATTTTGGCCGCCTGGTTACGAGACCAAATCGAGAACTTTGACTATGGCTCGATTCGCAACCCGGGATTTGAATCGGCGAAACGACTGACGCATGAAGAATACAACAACACCATTCGCGACCTGATCGGCATCGATTTGCGGCCTGCCGATCGCCTTCCAGCGGATTTGAGTACGAACCGTGGGTTCGACAATAGCGGGAACTCGCTGTTTCTGAATGACGGTTTGCTGGAACGCTACGTCGGATTGGTTGAGTTCGTTATTCAGCAGGCTTACCCTTTGCACAATCGAAATACACAGCAAGAAAAAGCCTGGCGAATACTGTTTGTGCAAACTCCTGACGCCGGTGTATCGGAGTCGGTGGCGGCTCAAGCGATCTTCAAGAATTTTCTTCCCAAGGTTTACCGCGCCAAGATCGAAGCCAATGAAGTTGACTTGATGGTGAAACGTTTTGGGGCGTATCGCGACGGGGAGCAAACTTTTGCCGCTGCGATTCTGAAGTGTGTTCAAGCGGCTTTGGTGTCGCCGCGATTCCTGATGCGAGTGGAAGCTACTCAGACAACTGATCACGCCTTCCAGATCAACGCGTGGGACCTGGCGAATCGGTTGTCCTGTTTTCTATGGGACTCGATGCCGGACGATCGTCTATTTCGCCTAGCAGAATCCGGCCAACTTTTGGACAAGGAAACGCTCGACGCCGAAGTTAAACGGATGCTGCGCGACCCAAAGGCGGAATCTTTGGGCAGCAGCTTTGCGGGACAGTGGCTCGGCTTCGAACATTTGGGTTCTCGGATTCGCCTGGATCCGATCGACAATCCCTGGTGCACCGACTCACTGATGGAAGCCATGAAGCAAGAGACAGGCCTGTTCTTTGTTTCTCTGCTTCGTGAGAACCGGCCCTTGCGAAATTTGATCGATTCGAAGTACACGTATTTAAACGAAGAGCTGGCCGGGTTTTACAGGATCCGTGGTGTTCGTGGAGAACAGATGCGGCGTGTGCAATTGAAATCAAAACAACGCGGCGGCATTCTTGCCCAAAGCAGCGTCCTGGCCGTTACTTCTTTTCCGGATCGCACCAGTCCTGTCACTCGAGGGGCCTGGCTGTTGACGAATGTGCTGGGGAAACGACCGCCCAATCCTCCGCCAAACGTAAGTCAGTTCAATGAAGAATTGGAATCCCATGATTCGCTTACACAACGCCAGAAGATGGAACTTCACCGGCGCAATCCGACCTGTGCGGCGTGTCATGACCAGATCGACCCGCTTGGTTTCGCGTTAGAGAACTACGATTTGTTTGGTCGGTACCGAAGCCATTCTGAAGATGACCACAAGATTGATGCGCGATCGCGATTGCCAGATGGGACCGAGATCGACGGTCTGATCGGACTGAAGCGATATGTTCTGGAACAGAAACAAACCGAAGTGCTAACGCAATTAACTCGCAAGATGTTGGCCTACGCCTTGGGACGGCAACTGGAATACTACGACGAAGCGGCCGTTCAAAAGATTGTTTCGGCCGTGGTTACCGACGACTGGAAAATGCAAACGCTGGTGCTGCAAATCGTGAAGAGCTATCCGTTTCAACACAAACAAGACAGACAAACAAGCGAGGTGCGGAAATGAGCAAACGATCAATCGTCAACCGCCGAACCGTACTGCGAGGCATGGCCGCCGCCGTTTCGCTACCGCTACTGGAGATCATGCAACCACCCGGTGTTGCGTCTGCTACGATCGGTGCAAACGGAGCTACCAACGAACCTAAAACCAAACGCGTTGCCTATCTCTACTTTCCTAACGGCGCGGCCGATGGATGCTGGGATCCGGAACGAACAGGCAAAGATGGCCGCCTACGGAGACTGAATCGCTGGATGAGCCCTTTTGAGGAACTGAAAGACGATCTGATCATTCCGCGAAACGTTTGGACGCCGCGCGGAAACGGGCATGGAGCTGGAACGGCGACGTGGCTGACCGGCAGCGACTACGATGAGCGTCGCATCGATGCGGGGGGCAAGTCGGTTGACCAAGTCATTGCAAGATATTTTGCCAAAGACGTGCCGATTTCTTCCTTGCAACTGTCGACCCAGGGAGAAGGTTTTTTCGCCAAGAGTCTGAATCGCAATTCGCTTTCGTGGGTCAACGCGCAACGTCCGGCAGCTCGCGAATTCGAACCGCGCGTCATCTTCGACCGAATGTTTCGCAATTCCGAAAGCGATCTCTCTGACCCGAATGTGACCGACCAGATCCTTGACGACGTCAAACGCTTGAAACGAATCGCCAGCAGCAATGACCAACGCAAGATCGACGAGTACGTGGAATCCATCCGTAGCATTGAACGGCGAATGGAGTTCGCTTCAAGACGAGTCAACCAGAAGGACAAATCCACGTTGCCGATTCCGTTTGAGCGTCCTGCTGCTGGCATCCCGACCGATCATGGCGAGTACTTACGATTAATGTTCGACATGATGACGCTGGCGTTCTGGTCTGACTCGACGCGTGTTTGCACATTCATGCTGGACCATGGCCAGAGCAATCGATATTTCGATTTTGTCGACGGTGTCCGCGGCACCTGGCACGCACTTTCTCATTGGAGAGACGCCAGCGGACGAACGGATGACGACGATGGA
>CALFWL010000113.1 GCA_937928215.1 uncultured Pirellulaceae bacterium
TTGACCGCTCAGGGAGCGTTCGCTACATCGCATCCGGTGTTCAGGACATCTACCGACTATCCGCGATTGCTAAAATGCTTTCAGAAGAGAGCGAACCGATTTCGACTCAGCAAGTTGACTGAAATCCCGTTGACTGATTCACACTCCGGTTTGTTTCAGGTTCCTTCGGGAAGTCTCCCGGTAGCTTGACGGGGAGTCGATTTGGCGGTGGATCTTGTCCTCCGCCGCTTTGTTGAGGGCCGATGGGCAGGCCCGAGTCAGGTGAGGGAATCACCGACTCGGTAGCTTTGCAAGCTCAAGCATCAAACGCCGCTCTAATCTCAACCCCTGTCTACTGAGTGGACCTGTGCTTCGGGCTTGACGCCCCATTTTTTGCGCTCCGCCGTGGGGATGCCGCACTCAGCCGCAAGGATTCCGTTTCGCCCAGCCGCAAGGCTCCGCTTCGGTCGGTCGCTAGGACTTCTTTCGCCCAGCCGCAGCGATTCTGCTTCGCTCAGCCGCAAGAACTTCTTTCTATTTCTCGGCCCCTAGCTAACGCCTAGCACGTCTTTTGCCAGCGAAAGCGCGAACTAGCTAGCGGGGGGGCTAGATAGCGGGGGCTCGCGGAGCACGTTTGAGGGAAAAAATGGAATTTGCAGGTTTCCATTCGCTCTGATTTGGCTGCTCGTGTCGCTTGCCAAACAGGCTCAGCTTTCCGAAGAAATGGCGAAAAACGCGTTAATTCCCGGCCTAAGCCGTTCTTTTTCAGTCACGGAAATGCGGGTAAAGGCTAGTTTTTTGCAAATATCTGTTAGATCCTGACCATTGAGTTGATAATTCCGAAAGAGCCGGTTTTAATACTTACGCGACCTATCCGGTTTTAATGAATTTTTATGAAATTTTTGGGATGAGGGGTTTGTGTACCTCTTCGGGTATCCCTATAATCGGCCCAGTCGCTTCTTGAAGACCGACCCATTCAACGATATCAACAGGAAAAAGCAAACGATGTACACTCCATTAAAAAGGCTTTTCACAGTCTTGAGCATGATCGCAGTTATTGCTGCATCGTCCGGAGTTGCCGCGCAAGCGGAAAGCTTGGCGAGCCTGCCTGGCGAACTCCCAGACCTCCTTGGCGACACGCTAGACTACACGAATTTTAAAGAGCTTGATATTTCCACTGACCCGATATCTGCTCTTTTCTTTGGCCCAACTGGGGAGATATTCGGTGACACGCTGACTTTCTCGCCCCCGGAAAATTTCAATTCGCTGTCTAACGATGGTGAGTTGAATTTTAGAGATGGGCGTTTGAGCTTTGAGATCCGAAGCAGGGACGATGCAACGTTCAACGAACTCACAATTGATGAAAGTGGCGCTTACAATATATTCGGCGACGGCTCGGCACAGGTCGGTTTAGTTGCAGAAGTTATTACTCCGTCAGGCGTGTACCGGGGATCCACATCGTTTACACCGTCTGGAGATAGTGGCGGCACCCAGTCTTGGGAACTGGATCTTTCTTTTGCGTTCCCTGCCACGGACAGAGCGATTGTGGTTTTAGACAATCAGCTGTTGACAGCTTCTGAGGACGTGGGGGATCTCGCTTTCATCGACAAGAAAAGGGTTCAGATCACACCTACGACGATCGCGATTCCTGAGCCAAGTTCTCTCGCGTTGATCGGGTTGACTGCTTGCCTTGGATTGGGTGCTCGTCGGCGAAAGATTGCCTGAGCGTACTGATCGACCACCGTTGAATGAGTAGAAATCAAAAGCCCTCGCTTGAAGAAGCAAGGGCTTTTCTTATGCGCTCACGCGAATCGAATCTACTATCGTTCGCGGTTCGTTCGTTGCTACCGAGAGTGCCCACCCTCACGTATCGACCGGTTAGATGAAGCTGACACGTGCAAGCGATTGCGATAGCATGTGAGCAGCATGAGCCTTGAAAAAACAACTGCAATCGTTCTTCGTGTCGTCGAGTTCAGCGAAACCAGCTGTATCGTGACGATGATGACTCGCGAATACGGGAAAATCACCGTCATGGCGAAAGGGGCTCGACGTCCCAAAAGCCCGTTCGAGGCTGCTCTTGACGTGCTGTCCGTCTGTCGAATAGTGTTCATCAAGAAGCACTCGGCTACGATGGACTTGCTGACCGAGGCGAAGCTGGAGCGAAGATTTCGCGCGGCTGCGTCCAGCCTCGATCGGCTTTACGCGGGATACTACGTTGCTGAATTATTGAAGTTGTTGACCGATGACGCAGATCCTCATCCGGATCTGTTTGACCTAGCAATTCGCACCATAGATACGGTCGATACGAAGAAAATGGAAACGAACGGGGCACAGTCGGTTGATGAAGTCGTATTGAATTTCGAGTTGGCTGCACTTCGATGCCTTGGGCATTTACCGATGTTGACTCGGTGTGTTAGCTGTGGAAAAGAGAAAACAACGCTCAATCGGGTCAATTTTGGAATGAACTCGGGAGGAATTCTTTGTCAGACGTGTCGTCCCGGCGAGCGGAACGTGATCAGTCTGAGTTCTGACGGGTTTACTTTTTTGTTGGACAGGGCGAATCAGTCACAAAGAACAGCGTCGCAAAATTTGAACAACGCGACCGTGAATGCGGTTCAGGAAGTGAATACCCATATTTACAACGCTCCATTCGACTTGTTGTCCGAGGCATCCCGTTTGGAGTCCATCAAGGAAGAATCAATTTCGGAAGTTCGAGGGCTTGTGTGTAGCTACATTACTCACCTGATTGGTTACCCGCCGCGATTGCAGAAATTCTTGAACACAACCGGACCTCGCCCCGTAGCGAGTATCCATTGACTCGATGCGGCCAATAACACGTTACAATAAACAACTTAATGTCTTTGCCTGATCTGTTTCCGGCGAAAACGTGCAGACACTCCATCACGACAAGGAAGTCGAAATGCGATTGTGGCATTTAACCAATCGAATGCTGATTCTGACGATAGCCGTCGGTACGTTGACCGTTTCCACATCGGGCTGCAAGGCGTTCCGGAACCGTGGTTTGAAATCAGAGCAAACTTTACTGGGTTTCAAAAAAAGCAAAGGCAAGAAACCGAAACAGGAAAAAGATCTTTCCAAGGAATACCTCGATCCTTTGGGGGCTCGAAACACGGATCGTATCATCCTTGACGATTTGTCACCGAGCCAGATTGCGACCACATTCAAGACTCGCTGGCTATCCGAGACAGACCAATCGACGGCCTCGGCGGCCTTGGCCAACGGTAAGGAAACGTTCTCATACGCGGGTTCTCATCAGCAAGCGAATCCGAATGGTGAAGACCACATAGCAAGTTTCGTCGAAGCGGCCAATCAGTTCCGAATCGCCAGCGCAAATGCGCCGGGTACCGCGATTGAAGAAGAGGCCCTATACCTTGAAGGCGAGTCGTACTTTTTTGCCAATCGTTATGTGCAATCCAACCGAGCCTTCGAGAAGCTGATCGGAGAGTATCCGGGCACCAGATTTCTAGACCTAGCTGAACAGAAGCGGCTTGCGATCTCGCAGTATTGGTTGGAGCTGGACGAAGCGGGGTCAAAAATCGCATTGAACGATCCGCAGCGTCCGAAAACTGGCATGGCGGCTGAGGCAAGGCGTATCCTGCACCGGATTCGCGTTGACGACCCGACCGGAAAGTACGCCGACGATGCCACCATGGCGCTTGGGCAGGCCTTCCTGCGAGACAAGAACTATTACGAGGCTGCCGACGCGTTCCAGGATATTCGCAACAACTATCCGAACAGCCGGCACCAGTTCGACGCGCACATGCTGGAGCTTCAGGCTCACTTGGAAGGTTACCAAGGAGCAAGCTACGACGCGACTCCTTTGGAGGCTGCTGACAAGTTGCTTGATCGGATCGTCCGTCGATTTCCGAAAGAGTCACAAGAGCAACTGGGGTATCTTGAACAGCAAGCCACAAAAATTCGGAACCAGCTTGCTGAACGTGATTACTCTTTGGGGGACTATTACGCGCAACGAGGCCAGAATCGTGCAGCGAAGCTGGCCTATCAACGCGTTGCCGAAAACTACTCTGATACGCAGTTCGGACATAGCGTTTCGGACCGGATTGCAGATGTTTCCAGCAAACCGCCAGTTCCCGACCAGCACGCTCAGTGGCTGGTAAACCTGTTCCCGGATGACCAACCTGCGAAGCCAGTCATCGCGTCACGCGATAACCGAGTCCTTCGCTAGATGTTTTCGAAAGTGACGTGCGTGGCTAAAGCAACCGAACCATCGACGATCCCAGACTGCCGTTCCAGCGAACGCGTAGCGAGTGAGCCGGATCAGGGGCCGCGGAGTTCGTTCGTTCAGTTGACCAGCTTGAAGCTGGCTCCCTTGTTGATTTTGCTGATCGTCGCCAGCACCGGCTGCGCTGGGTACAACCTTGGGAACCAGTATCTGTTTCGCAACGACATTCGTACCGTTCACGTGCCAATGTTCGAATCCGAATCGAACCGTCGATTTCTTGGCCAGCGACTGACCGAGGCGGTAGTGAAGCGAGTTGAAGAAAGTACTCCGTTGACAATTACAGATCCCTCGGTAGCAAACAGTTTCCTGCGAGGTCGTCTGGTTCATGAACAGAAGACAGTGGTGACCGAAAATCGATTCGACGAAGGGCGGGCAGTGAAAACTGCTTTTCGTGTGGAGATCGATTGGGTCGACCGAGCCGGCGTTCCGCTGATGCCTCGCCGCAGTGTGCTCATTGACCATAGTGTGGACTTCATTCCTGAAGGCGGCCAATCCATGGCGACGGCTCAACAGGAAGTCATTGACCGGATCGCACGAGAGATCGTCGGTCAAATGGAAATGCCGTGGTAACTCATGTCGTTGCAACAAAAATCAAGCGACGCCGATGCGATGTCGTCCAGCTCCAGCCGACCTTTGCGGCTGATGATGAGGCCTGACATTACTGCGGTTCGGCAGAGCTACCAAGGCCGCGATTATTGGGTTCTTAAAGACCCGCTCAGTTTGAAATATTTTCGTTTCGAAGAAGAAGAATATCGTCTGCTGCTGATGCTGGACGGCAAACGCAGCCCCGACCAGATCAAACGACAATTCGATTACGATTACGCTCCGCAAAAGCTGGCATTGCAGGAACTGTATCAGTTTGCAGGAATGCTGTACCGCAGTTCTCTGCTGATTTCCAACTCGCCTGATCAGGGGATCGAGTTAAAAAAGCGTGGGGAGAAAACCCGTGCGCAGGAGTTTCGTCAATCGATCACGAACGTTCTGGCCATTCGGATGAGAGGTTTTGACCCGGATGCGATGCTGACTCGGTTGAATCCGTGGACGGCTTGGTTTTTCTCGTGGCCGACTTTCATTTTTATCCTGCTGCTTGGTGGGAGCGCTTTGGCGTTACTGCTGACTCAATTTGAATCCTTCCAGAACAAGCTACCGTCATTCGAGAACTTTTTTGCATCGAGCAATTGGATCTGGCTGGCGATCGTGATGGCACTGACCAAAGTCGCTCACGAATTCGGTCACGGGCTGGCTTGCAAACGGTTTGGAGGCCAGTGCCACGAGATGGGAGTCATGTTCCTGGTGCTGACACCTTGTTTGTACGTGAACGTGAGTGATTCATGGTTGTTGCCCAGCAAGTGGCAACGCGCGTTCATTGCTGCGGCGGGAATGTATGTGGAACTGGTGCTGGCAGCGATTGCGGTGTTCGTCTGGTGGTTCAGCACTCCCGGATTGATCAACCAGTTGGCTTTGAATGTGATTTTTGTGTCGTCGGTGACAACCTTGCTATTCAACGCGAATCCGTTGCTACGCTATGACGGTTACTACATTTTGTCCGACCTGTTGGAGATCCCAAACCTTCGCTCCAAAGCGACTCTTTTGTTGCAACGTACTTGTGGACAGTGGTTTCTGGGGATCGAATCTAGGCAGGACCCGTTCCTGCCAGTAAAGCGAAAATGGTTGTTCATGACCTACAGTCTGGCGGCGGTCGCGTATCGATGGATTATCACGATCTCAATTTTCTGGTTCGTCTATCGAATTCTCGAGCCATACGGCTTGAAGATCGTTGGCCAACTACTGGCGATCACCGCCATCTATGGATTGATCGGCATGCCGCTGGTTCGTTTGTTCAAATTCTTTTCTGTACCCGGAAGGATGGGAACCGTGAAGTCTGTACATTTCGCCACCTCCGTCGCGATTTTCGCCGCCCTGATGTTTACGATTGGCTTGATTCCAATCCCGCACCACATCCACTGTAACTTTCACGTTCAGCCTGCCGAGTCCGCCAACGTGTTTGTGCAGGTTCCTGGGACACTTGTGGAAATTCACACTGCTGCCAACGAACCCGTGACTCAAGGGCAGCCAATCGTGACTTTGCAAAGCCCGGAACTGATCAGCGAACTGGCGTCCATGGAAACTCAAGTGAACGTCGCAAAGTCTCAGTACATGATGGTTTCATGGTCTGCAGCCACCGATCCGTCTGCCGCCGACAGTTTGGAAGAGGCACAAGCGACCTACGAGAACGCAGTTGCAAACATGTTTAAGCGAGCAGAAGATCAGGACCGCCTGGTCATCCGTGCGCCGGCCGATGGAGTTTTGTTGTCTCCGCCGGAAGTTGCCAACGAAAACCCTGAATCCGGGAAGCTGGGCCGTTGGCACGGGACTCCGCTGGAGCCACGCAACCTTGGCGCTTGGATCGATCGGCAGACATTGATTGGACGAGTGGTTTCGGATCTGGGTCAGATGGAAGCAATCCTTGCGATCGATCAATCGGAAATTGAGTTTGTTCAATCTGATCAGTCCGTGGAACTGCTTGTTCATCAATTACCGGCTGTCTTGCATCAATCCGTTACGCGGACCATTTCCCCAACCAAGATGTTGAATGTGCCAAAACAACTGTCCAGCCGTCACGGCGGTAATTTGTTGACACGCGTTGACGCTGACGGCAAGGACGTACCGGAAAGCACAACCTATCTGGTAAGCGTCTTGTTGGACAACCCAGGCCACAAGATCGTGGCAGGTAGCACTGGGGTCGCGAAAATCAGGGTTGGCTCTCAAACGATCGGTCAGCGGTTGTGGCGCTGGGCAGGACGAACGTTCCAGTTCGAGCTGTAGCCGGTACTTTGCAACGGGTTCTTTTGAACACCGACTTTCAACAACCGTCAGGCTCGATCAATCGTGGTTTGGGCATTCGGCATGCGATTACGCCATGATGCGTGAGCGCATCATGAAAAATTCTCATGTGCATGGATCTACCTTTTGTAGAAAGTGACAGAGAGTTGTCGAAGCAACACGAAATCGCTTGCTCGGAAAATCTCCGAGAGTTCAAAATTCGCGTGCTTCCGAGACTCGAAGAACATGGTTAACCGGAAGATCAGGCGGAAGTGAATTCTGCCTGTAAACTCGCGCTGCACTGACGTGCCGGCTGTGTATTTCACGCAGGAATTTTCTGTTAGAAATCCGCGGCGAAGTCGCTTACCACGATGTACGTTTTTTTGACGACCTCATGCGACAAACCGGATCCAGTGTGTCCCTGTTCAATCGCATTCAGTGTGCGTCTTATCAGCGATCAACGGGACTCATGGTACATCTTCTCAATGGCATTCAGCGACTTACTATCAATCATTGAGCGACGGACGATCAACTGCGGGGCAATGGGTTTGCTGGAGTCCGAAACTCTGTAGAAAGCCCTGTCCAACATTGTCTCAAACGCGTTGACACATTCCATCGATTGGCCGAGTCGCAATAACCAACTTCTTTTCTGCATTGAGCAACAACACATAGGCAAACCATGTCTGGCCTTCCAATTCAAAAGAATCGTCGCGTACTTGTCATCGATGACAACCCTTCCATCCACGAGGATTTTCGAAAAATCCTGATGCCAGACAACGATCTGGCAGCACTGGCAGACATCGCCGAAGCGTTTTTTGGTGAAGCCGATGTCCTCGATAATGAAATCGGGGTACAGCTGGATTTCGCCAGTCAAGGGAAGGAAGGTGTCGATCTTTGTGCCGAAGCGTTCGCCAAGGGAAGCCCATTTGCACTCGCGTTTGTCGATATGCGAATGCCGCCTGGATGGGACGGCCTGAGAACGATATCCGAGCTGTGGAAAGTCGATCCCGACCTACAGGTTGTCATTTGCTCGGCGTACTCAGACCATTCGTGGACTCAAATCCGAGAGCAGCTTGGTCACAGCGATCAGATGTTGATTCTGAAAAAACCTTACGACGACGCGGAGGTACTACAGATTACGACAGCGATGATCGAGAAGCGATATCTGACCGAAAAATCAGCGCTTCGCGAAGAAGAGCTCGAGGCGGCCGTCAAAGAAAGGACAACGCATCTGAACGAGGTCAAGCAGGATGCCCAATTGTTGATCTCTTCGATTGGATCTGTCCTGATCTGGCTGAACGAGAAAGGCGAAGTCAGGCAATGGAACCAGCACAGCGAAGAGCTGTTTGGAATCTTCAGCGACGCGGCACTCGGACGCAAGTTTGATGAGCTTCCGATTGACTGGGAAAACATGACAGCGATCAACCAATTGATATCTGTCGAGTCACGCCGCGTCGATGCGGAATTTTTTGACGCGAACGGACACCGACGCTGTGTCGGGATGTCCAGCTACAACGTGTCTGACAGAAGATGCAAGCGTGGAACGCTGATATTAGGGGCAGAGCTGACCAAACAGCGTCTGCGAGATTCTCAGTTGCTTCAAGCCCAGAAGCTGGAGGCGGTTGGCCAGTTGGCGGCAGGTGTCGCTCACGAAATCAACACTCCGATGCAATATATTGGAGACAACTTGGACTACCTTGGCAAAAAGGTGGCTCTGTTGGAACCCCTGATCGATGCGCTGATGCAATTCGGTGAAGCCGACGTGGATGGAGTCGTTCCCGCTGAGGCGATCGAGCGAGTGAGGTCCGAATCGAAAAAACTGAGAGGCAAACAGTTGCTTGACGGGTTGCTCGAAGCGATCACCGACTCCTGTGGAGGCGTCAAGCATGTCTCGAAGATCGTCCGGGCGATGAAAGAATTTGCTCATCCCGGCCGGGAGGAAAAAATTCAAGTCGACATCAACAGCGCATTGGAGTCGACGATTGCGGTTTCGACCAACGAATGGAAGTATATCGCTGAAATAGAAACGGATTTCGATCAGACGAACCCTCATGTCACCGCGTTTGCGGTCGAGTTGAACCAGGTTTTTCTTAACATCCTTGTCAACGCGGCACACGCGGTGGGCGATGCGACCGATGACGGCGCAGCTGGCAAGGGAAAGATCACCGTCGCCACGCGCATGATGGACGACTGGGTTCAGATCACGATCGCCGATTCGGGCACGGGGATTCCCGATACTGTCAAAGCTCGAATCTTCGATCCTTTTTTCACAACCAAAGAGATCGGCAAAGGAACGGGGCAGGGCCTTTCAATTGCTCACTCGGTCATCGTTCAGAAGCATGGTGGCCGACTGTGGTGCGAATCAACTTCAGGTGAGGGCACCACATTTTTTATCGAGATTCCGGTCGAACCAGAAACTGCGGTCACCGCTGACGCTGCATCAGATTCCAAACTGTTGACATCCGTATAAACCCGTTCCATCGACGAGCCATTTTTCACGCGACTTACCAATCATCGGTTATTCAAGGAAGCTTCCATGCGAGTCATGTTTGTCGATGACGAGCCTCAAATACTCAAAGGCATCGTTCGAATGCTTGACGGCGAAGGCTGCGAATGGGATATCGAGACCGCCGTCGGAGGCGCAGAAGCGCTGGCGATTCTGGCTGATCTTCATGTCGACGTGATGGTTTCCGAGATGAAGATGCAGGGCATGGATGGGGCTCAGCTGTTCGACGAAGTCAGCAAGATCTATCCATCGACCGTTCGAATCGTGCTTTCGGCTGAGTCGGATAAAAAGGCTGTGTTCCGAGCCGTTTCGCCAATGCATCAGTATCTATCCAAGCCGTGCGAGGCAGACCAGCTTCGCGAAACGATTGCGCGTTCCTGTTCACTCCGAGACATTCTCAAGAGTACCGAATCCCATGAGATCATCGGACGCATCAGCAGTCTTCCCAGCCTGCCGGACATTTACCAGAAAGTTGTTGCCGAGATTGAATCCGAAAACGGCAGCATCGCCAATGTCGGACAATTGGTTGCCCGCGATCCGGCGATGACCGCCAAACTCATGCAACTGGCGAACTCGACCATTTTCGGGCTTCGCACCAAAGTCTCGTCACCCGGTCAGGCGGCGGCGATGATCGGGATGGATGCATTGCAGTCTCTTATTCTTTCCGTTGCCGTGTTTCAAACTTTCAGCAAAGCCAACGTCAAGGGTTGCGGAATTGAGTCGCTTTCGAATCACTGTTTTCGAGTTGGAAGCCTTTGCAAACACATTGCAGAATTGGAACGCTTGGACAAAGAGACTGTCGGCGAAGCCTACACTGCAGGGCTGTTGCATGATGTCGGCAAACTGGTGCTTGCAACTAACGCACCGAACGAACTTTCAGCTGCGATTGAAAAATCAAAAACGGAGAAGATCTCTCTGGTCGAAGCGGAGCAGCAGTTGTTTGGACTTTCTCACGATGGGATCGGCGGATACTTGCTTTCGATATGGGGCCTGCCGCAGAGCATCGTGGAGGGAATCGCGTTCCACCATTCGCCCGACAGGTGCATGGGCGAAAGTCTGACCGTGCCCGGAATCGTTTACATCGCCAATTACATCTCGCGGAACCGAGAAAACGAAAACGAACAACAGGCACGTTTTGAAAAGTTCCTGTCCGATCTGGGACTCTCGCATCGGTTGGAAAAGTGGCTTGATTTTCCGGACGAGGAAGAATCCGCGACCGACAGTCGTCCACCGACAGCAGCAAAGTGATCATACGTTTTCAAAATAATAGTCGTTCCCTTGTCCAATCGTTCTGTTGTTTAATTGTTTAATCGTTGAAGAGAGTTTGAAATGGAAAATACAGAAACCGTCGTTGCGCAAGAAGTGCCAGCCAACGGAAAACTGGCCAACTTATTGCTGGTAGATGATGACGCGGCGTTGACTCGCGGCCTGAAACGGTACTTGAGTGAAGACTTCAACGTACTCACGGCGATCGGTCCGGCGGAAGCAAACGTCATCGTTTCGAAAGTCGACATCGACCTGATTGTGTCGGACAACCTGATGACGGGCGTCCTGGGGACCGAGTTTCTGGAGAGCATCCACGAAACTTACCCTCACATCAAACTACTGATGCTCAGCGGCTATATGCCTCAAGCCGCAGCGGAACGAGTCGTCGCAGAGTCGGGTGTCGATCAGGTTTTGACAAAGCCATGCCCATCAGAGGTGGTTGTTTCCGCAATCCGAAAGTCGCTTGGCTTGCAGACAGAATGAATCCATGATGAGCTTTGTAAATGACGACAACCAAAACTTGCCTTCGGTGAACGGGGCAACCAATCCAATGGTGGGCCGACAACTGCCATTTCTGGTGCTGTCGGTCACGTTGATCATCACGGCGGTCGCGTGGTGGCAGACAGCACAGCATTTCGAAAACCTTGCACACGAACGGTTTTCAAATCGGATCGATCAAATTCAGAGCAAGATCAAAGCTCGGATGCTCCAGTACGAACAAGTGCTGCGCAGCGGCGTCGCGCTTCACGATTCCAGCTCCCTCGTTACGCGAGCCGAATGGAAAACGTTTGTCGATCGATGCGAAGTGGATCAATGGTTCCCGGGAATTCAAGCGATGGGATTTGCAGTCCCCGTTCCAAAGCCGGAACTTTCTGCATTCGAAGCTGAAATACGCAGCGAAGGATTTTCCGATTTCCAGATCAGGCCGACTTATGCTCGCGACCGGTACACGGCGATCAAGTACATCGAACCGTTCGATTGGCGAAACAAACGTGCGTTCGGGTACGACATGTACTCTAACCCGGCTCGACGAAAGGCCATGGACCGTGCTGCCTTGACGGGGCTCCCATCCATATCAGGCAAAATCACTCTGGTGCAGGAAACGGACAAGGACGTACAAGCTGGCATCCTGTGTTACTTGCCGCTCTACCAACCCAATGCATCGCTAACGACTTCTGCCGAACGACAACGGGCTTTGCGTGGCTGGGTCTACGCAGCGTTTCGATGCGATGACCTAATGAAAGGGATCGTGGGTGAGAATGCCAAAGAACTGCATCTGGAGATTTACGATACCAGAGACACAACGCCGGAACAGATTCTATTTGACAGTCGTTCGGGCGAATTGGGTGTTGGCGGAACAGAAATTTCAGCACGGCAGGAACCGCTGCTGACTCAAGTCGTCCCCATCGAATTGGCCGGGCGCGATTGGACGTTGAAGGTTTCATCACAGCCGGGGTTTTTCTCGACAACCGAGTCGATCGTCAGTTCGCTGATGGGGTTAGGCGGCACCGTCGTCAGTTTTCTGTTGTTCGCAATCTTGATATCGATCACGCATCAACGCGAGAAGGCGATCCAGCTGGCTCGAAAGATGACCGTTGGGCTACGAGAAAGTGAACTACACAACCGTGCAATCGTGGAAAATGCCTCTGACGCAATTCTGTCTGTCACCTCGGAAGGAAGAATCTCTGCCGCGAATCAGGCGTCGCATCTCGTTTTCGGATCCCACGCTTCGCTCAAAGGACAGGACTTTTCCCAGCTGGTTGTAAATGCAAGCCTGGAGGAACTCGCCGATCAATCGTTACATCGCAATGGCCTTGAAATAGGTGTCACGATTCAGGGGCGTCGTACGAACGGTGAAATCTTTCCGTGCCGGGTCTCGGTGGACCGGGTCAAGTCAAACGGCAGCATCTACTTTGTCGTAACCGTGCGTGACCAAACAGCTCGTGTCGAAGCGGCAACCAAACTGGCGGAGCAGAATAAGAAACTCGTTGACGCTTCTCACCGTGCTGGCAGAGCCGAGGTCGCGACTGGAGTACTACACAATGTTGGTAACGTGCTCAACAGCGTCAATGTTTCTGCCAGCCTGCTGAGGCAACGGATCGAAGCAAGTCCCGTTTCTTACCTGGTCCAAGCGTCAGCAACCGTTGAAAACAACAAAGACGATTTGGGAACTTTCTTTGTGAACGATCGGCGAGGCAAGCATTTCCCTCAACTGCTGGCCCAGTTGAGCCTGAGTTTTCAAAAAGAACGCAACGCTCAACTGCGGGAACTCGAATCGCTTTCGGACAACATCGACCACATCAAGGAAATCGTGTCATCCCAACAGACATCTGCCAAAAGAGGTGGCTTTAAGTTTCAGATCACTCCGGAGGAACTGTTCGAAGATGCGCTCAGGATGAACGATTCGGAATTGCGATGGTATTCGGCCAAAATCATCAAAGACTTCTCCGCAGCGCCAGTCCTGATCGTTCGCAAACATGACGTGATTCAGATCCTTGTCAATCTGATTCAAAATGCTCACCAAGCGATTGAGCTCGCTGGCATGGTCGACGGCGAGATTCGATTGTCGATCCGCGAACTCGATAGGCAGGTGGCGTTTCAAGTTCAGGATACCGGTGCGGGAATCGATCCGGAAAACATGTGCAACATATTCAAGCACGGATTCACAACCAAGGTAGACGGGCACGGCTTTGGCCTTCATACCTGTGCCAATACGGCTCAAGAACTGGGTGGAAGCTTGTCCGTCGAAAGCGAAGGGCTCGGTAAAGGAGCAACGTTCACTTTATTACTGCCGACGGATTCGAGCAAACACACCACAAAGGGACACGCCAAGGATCAACAAGCCAATACAAAAACCGCAGAAAACGGCCCGGTCGGTCTGCCCGGTGGCTACTCGGTCGCAACCGATTCGGCCCCTGAAAACGGTCCAAAAGCGGCGTTTTGAACGATTCGAGTCGCTCGTTCCCGCATCGGTTCGTTGGGTAACAGCCTGAAAGCAACGTTTTTCAATTGAATCATGGCAAAACATTCAGGCAAAAGTGGCTTCGACTCAGCTCTTGATGAGCTAGGGCCGATTGCCTATACTTTGCGATTCAAATTTCCTGGAAAAAACAGCGGTTCAATCCGCTTCAGACCGATGACGATTGATAAAAGCCTGAAGATTAAAGCCGGTTCCGTGAAAATGCGGAACGTTCTGACACGTGCCGAAAGGCTGACCAAGCTGGTCGAAGCTGACCGCTGGAGTGAAGGCGATCCCGTTTACGGGATCCCAAAAGTTCGCGTCGTCAAAATTTCGCTGAAGAAGAAAAAGAAAGTCAAGAAGGCCGACGACGAAGACAAGTAGTTTTTCTCCGATGGCATCTCCTGAACGATGCTGTCAGTCAACACATTCTCAAAAACCGCAGTCACCTGACTGCGGTTTTTTTCGTGGACTGATTGGGTACCGCAACAAGCAATGATGCCGTTAGCGAATCATATCACAATCTCGAACAGTCAGACGTTGCAACGCTGACGTCGACGGCGCAATAAGAATCCGTAGCCCGCAAGAACCAGCACGGATACGGAACTCGGTTCAGGAATCGCATTGGCCAACACATTCGCTTGAACAACGATCGTGACCTGATCCAAGGCGCCACTGAAACCGCTCGCATTTTCACTGAGCGGATTGAACAGTATCGAGGTGGAGAACATCCCCGCGGTGCCGGTCCCCAAACTGATCACATAACCACCTTCGGTGTCCCCCGCTGCAATGTCACCCACGGACCCAAAACCGTTCAATGAGAACGCCGAACCCAGCAGGTTGAATCCTCCGGTCAACGTGTCCGCTGGCCCAAGCACGTCATTCAACAATCCTAATTCGACTTGCAAAGCGGGATCACCTTGCAGCACGGTTCCAAAATCTAACAGGTAATCATCGGCGAGCGTTTCAGACAACGTGCCGTCGCCGTCGACTTTGACGATCGTTGGGTCGGCAAAATGATTGACGACACCAGAAAACTGAACGACCTCGGTGCCCAGACTCAGTTCGCCCAGCCCGGCCACCGAATCACCGTTGACCGCGCCGGTCGAAATCAAATCGATTGACACGCTTCCTGATTTCGTTCCTGCTGTTGCTGTATCAAACAATACCGAAACAGCGTTTGCAGCTTCACCTGCCTGAAGCGTTATCGACGATGGATTCCCAGATTGAATTTCGACATCGCCACTGGCGACGTAATTTTCCGCTCGCAAGTCTTCGCTGAACGCGTCCACCGGAGCGTTGTTGGCGACCTGAATGTCTGTCGCAGTCAGCACGTCGCCCACATGTACGATTCCGAAATCAACCATGGTTGGCGTCACCTCCGCTTCGGCAGCCGTGTAAGCCGTTCCGCTGAAGTTAAGCACCTGGTTATCAACATTGTCAAAGTTGTTGACGATTGCGAGCTGCTGGCTTTCCAGACTTCCGGCGGTCGTCGCGTTGAACGTCACCTCTAGGTCAAAGGTTGCCGAACCAGCCGCGACGGGATCAAAATTTTGCTCGGTAACACCCGAGCCAGTCAGTCTGCTGTCGGTCACGTTTCCTCCGTTGCCGGCCGAATCATCAGTTTGCAAGGCTCCTCGCAGTGCAGGGCCAGTGGATCCTGCGTTATTCACTGCATAGTTCAACGTCAAGGAATCACCGACTCTTAGATTGCCAAAGTCCATCACAACCGACGGTTGGGTACTATTGGTTACGTCACCCGTAACCGTTTGTGAAACCACCGGATCGGCCAAAATCTGTCCGTCGCCTGTCACGTTGGCTCGGGCGTCGAACGCATTCCCGACTCCGAAGTTCGCGTTGTTGTAATCGACTTCGACCAAAAAGTCATTTTCGCCCAAATTCAAATCTTCTCCGTTGTGGAACAGATTGTCAGCACTTGAGCTGCCGAAAGTGGGGTCGCTAAGATCCATCGACGCCCCGGCATCCACTTGAACAGTGCCACTCTGGCCGATGACTGTGCTAATCTTGAGCGTTCCGCCATTGGCCCGAACCAACCCTGCGTTTGCAATCGGCCCATTAAGCACGCCAAACCCAAAAAACTCGCCCGACGACTTGTTCGACAACGCTTCAACCAGCCCAACTCCGTCCAAGGTGCCGCCGCCCAGCTCGATGGTGCCGAAGTTGTCGAAGGATGTGACGCTCGCGGTCATCAAGTAGTTGCGATTATTGAGCACTCGAATGGTGCCTCGGTTCGTCGTCAGCGAGTCTTCGGGCGCGGTGCCATTAAACGTGAGTTGTGAATTTTCGCCACTGAAGACGACTTGCGTGCCGGATCCGATTTCAGTGACGGGCCCTTCAGCAATCGCCATCGATGCTCCATTTCCGCCATCAATCACTCGGTATGTTCCACCCGTCAGAACACCACCGTCAAAATTGGTTAAGTTCGTTCCGGCAACCATCGTCAACGAACTGCCATCCAGTGCCTGAAATGTGCCGTTGTTCGTTTTGTTACCATCACGCAGCTGTAGCAGCCCGCCCTCGGCACTGACCAATCCGTCGTTAACCAACGCAGCTGTAATACGACCACGACCGCGAATCGTGTGGTCGGCACCTTGAGTGATCGTCGCTCCCACTGCCGCGTCGATGCTGGCGCGTTGGGGAACGGATGCGTTGACGTTGTTGTTGAGCACGATCTCGCCAACACCGTCGATCGTCAGGGAGGTTGCAGCAATCAACTCGCTATTAGCGTTCACACCATTGCTGTTGATGGT
>CALFWL010000114.1 GCA_937928215.1 uncultured Pirellulaceae bacterium
GGGGCAAAGTGGAACGTCGCCCCGGGGAATCTTTGCTCCTTTGCAGCCCCAAAGGGGCGACCTTAACCGTACCGGATACAACCAATTAGGGCCGCCCCTTTGGGGCTTTCGGGTTTCCGATCGAATATCCTAAGGCGGCGCGATGCTCTGCCTTGGACTGGCATGAGGTTGCCCTTTCAGGGCGGAGTTCGGTCACAATGGAACAACGCCTCAAATATTTTCATCAGCCCTGGGTACTGGGGTACTCGGTTCGCGCGGCGGCTGTTCTGTGCCCTGTCAACTGCACCCTGTCAACTGTACCCTGTCAGCTTACCCCGGCATCTTGCCCGCTGCGATATCTTCCTCAAACTGGTCCATCATTGGCCAGTCGATCGCACAAGTACCGAAGTCGGACAAGTGAAGATAGCCTTCCACTCGAGCAATCGCGGCATCGATCAACGCGTCGTCCTTGCGGAAAATCGGGCCATGACTGGGCAACAGCCACTCGACATCGCTGTCACGAATCCGTCTCAAAGACGAAATGAAAGATTCCAGATCGCTACCGTGATGGGCATCAATCGCGCCGATACCTC
Source organism: uncultured Pirellulaceae bacterium (assembly GCA_937928215.1). Lineage (GTDB taxonomy): Bacteria > Planctomycetota > Planctomycetia > Pirellulales > Pirellulaceae > Mariniblastus. The sequence goes on from CALFWL010000114.1 coordinate 573, forward strand.
CGTCACGGTAAATGTTGTCTCCGCTGAACAGGAACTTGCCCAAACGAAATGACAATTGGCTGTCGGTATGACCAGGAGTCAGCCAGACCTCCAGTTTCAAATCGCCGATCTCGATCGTGTCGCCATCATCGATCAAGCGTTCGATCTCGACCGGCGGCATTGCCATGTCGATCCCTTGGGCCTCGATCAATGCGAACGTCTTAATACGATCACCAGTTTGCAAGGGCTCCGCTGCTAGGGAATGAGCCATCACAGGACAACGCAAGATCTGCTTGGCTTTGGCGAGTCCTTGAATGTGGTCAACGTCCGCGTGAGTCGCGATCATTCCTTGGCAGCCGGCAAAGGGCATGTCGATTTCGCGGATCATTTTCACGATATCATCCACGACATCTTCGTAACCAATGTCAATCATTACCCATTGGTCACCGTCGTAGATGAGGTACACGTTGCAGCCGAGCACTTGGCCAACCTGATGATTGACCTCGATGATGTTCGGGAAAATGGGCTTGCGGTCTATCATGGCGTCCGATATCTGGCTGGCTGGCGACAATGAGAAGCTGGCTGGCTATGAAGCCTTGGCATAAATAATCTCGAAACGCTGCCGAGAAAATCCGTAACGGTGTCTGTTTCGAGGCGTCCGTTTCGAACAGCTTGCCAAGCCCTCTGAATCTCGATTCTAAGAGCGACCGCAGTTCGTATCAACCGACAACCCCGCCCAGCCTGTGTGCAGACGACAGACAGAGCAAAAGGGCGACCGGGGCATGTCTGCTAGAGCGACCGGGGCATGTCTGCTGCCAGCACCATCTTCACTCTTTGCTCAACGCGTGCCCCAACCCGGCTCGATAATCGGGATATCGAAAATCGACCGAAAAATGCTGCTGTAATTTCTGATTGCTGATCCGCTTGCTGCTTGAAGCACGAGACTCTTGAGGAGCGACCGCGTTCGGATCCCAAGGGATTGGGCCTACGCCAAATCGTTCCGCAATCCAATCGTAGTAGTCTCGACGCAACGGCGGCTGCCCATCGGATACCAGAAACGTCTGAGCCAACGTGTCGGTGTTATCCGGATCAACATCAACGCTGTGTGCGATCAACTGCACGATGCTGGCTCCATCATCAACCTGAATCAGATTCAGGTAACCTCCCGGAGAAAGTTTGTCCCACTGTTTATCGACGACTTGCTGCCGAGTCGGAACGCGATCGGGACCATAAATCCCCGCGAATCGGAGAATCGTTGACCGTGAACCCCAGTGGCTTTCTTTGAGCAATTGCTCGGCCTCAAGGCACGCCTTTCCACCCTCACGCTGAGGATCGGTCGGCGACTGCTCATCAACCCACCCTCCATCAAAATCTCCGTAAACCCCGGTCGAGCTGACATAGATCACGTGTTGAACGGAATCTGCCAAAGCGTCCAGCACGTTCTGCAAACCTTCAACATAAACTTTTCGGATGTCGGAATACCTTGAACGATCCATCCCCACAGCGATCAACACGGTATCAATCGACGGCAGGTCGACAAGCGTTTCCGGACGCGTGATGTCGGCCATCAAGGGCGAGAAACCTTTCGCCAGAAGCGACTGTCCGCGTTCCTCCGAGCGAGTAACCGCAAATACCTGATCGCCCGCCGAACCCCATAACCGAGCCACGCGTCCGCCAAGGTAACCGCAACCGAATACCAGTCGTCGTTTCATCGTTTTCCTGCACATTGTTGCGGCGTCAGTAATCTTACTTTCCTTGTCGGCAGCCAAGTGCCGAGCGTTTCCCATGCAGAAAACGACGGTTAAAATGAACTCAATGTCACATCATCGGTTTGTGACAGCAGTCGTCTGCTTGCCACAGGCTCGATTTTTGCGATTAAAAGCACTAACTTTAACCTACAGTAAGTTGGTGAACACTGCCGGTTGCGCAGCCATGGCCACATAATCGGAAAACTTGTTACATCTTGTCTCATAAACTGGAACCGTCTTGATGCTGTCGACTTCACGACTTTCGATTGCGATGTTGCTGGTAATCTCATGGATTGCCACTGGCACCCAAGCACCAATGCAATGTGCGTTCGCATCGCCTGTCTTGGTGCAGGTCGCGAAGGAACAGCCAGAAGTTGTTCCAGCCGAAGAAGCCAATGAGCCCGACCCGGACGAGCACACCGACGACTTGCCCTTGGACATTCCGCTTGATCGAGCGAACCCGTCCGAGGAAGAGAATACCGAACCGAAACCGGTTCCTGCCCCAACCAACGATGGCTCAGATTCAGCGGCACTAGCAACGCCGGCCTTAGAATCCGCCTCCACACCGGATGTCGATGCACCGCCCACAGAGGATCTCGCTTCACGGTCAACTTCGATTGATTTTCTGTTTGACGGAAAGTCTCCTTCTTCCATTGAACAACTCAAAGCGATGGAGGATCATTTCGCTTCACTTGCCGAGCAGATTTCTCCTGCGACCGTCAACATTCAGATCGGCATGGCGCAAGGTTCTGGTGTTGTCGTTTCGGAAGACGGCTACATTCTGACGGCGGCTCACGTGATCGGCCGACCGGGAAACGTCGCCAACGTAACCTTCCCGGACGGAAGCAAGGTCAAGGCAGCGACGCTCGGCTTGGCACGGAATTTGGATTTCGGCATGTTGAAGATCCTTGAAACCGAGGGAGACGATTTTCCTCACTTGGACATTGGTTTGTCTGGCGAATTGCAGCCCGGCCAATGGGTGATGGCCGTCGGGCATCCGGGCGGTATCGATGAAAAACGAGGACTCGTGTTCCGTGCTGGCCGCATCATCAGCAACCAGCCTGAACGACTGCAAACCGATTGCACGCTCGTTGGAGGAGACTCGGGCGGACCGCTGGTCGACATGAACGGAGAAGTCATCGGCATTCACAGTCGCATTGGATCGAAACTCTGGGACAACATGCACGCACCGATCGACGTCTATTCCGACAACTGGGACCGCATGGATCTTGGCTTGGTACTGGATGGAACTCCCTACGTGGGATTCACCGTTAGCCCGAATTCAAACCGAGTCACCGTCGTCGCGGATAAAGGACCGGCGGACAATGCGGGAATCAAACCGCAGGATCGGATCGTCGAAATCGATGGGACTGCGATCAAAACTTACGGCGAACTGCAGGTCGCCATCGCGAGACTGCTCCCGTATCAAAAAACCACGTTCAAGATCAAACGGCGCAGTAAGACGCTGTCGCTTGAGGTGACCGTCAGCGAAAACAACTGAGATCCGCAGCACCATGACTTTACTCAAATTCAACTCGAAACCACTCTGCCTCAGCCTGCTGTTGCTGCTCGCGACGGTGGCAGCGCCCGCATTGGCTCCGCTTCCGTGCTATTCCCAGGTCGCGCAGGAATCCGATACGCCGGACACAGATGAGCAAGAAAGCGGCAACGACAAAGCAGACGATGACGTTCCATACCGATTAAGCCCCAATCGTAGCCCGCGAGGCAGCCGCAGCGTCGAACAGTTTTCGAAGCGGGCCGAGGGTTTTGTTTCGTTGTTCAAACCGGTCGTCGAATCTGCCAGCCAATCGGTGGTCAAGGTGTACTCGGGTGGCAGACAACTCGCGCTCGGAGTGATCGTCGATTCGGACGGTTTGATCCTTACCAAGGCCAGCGAACTCAAAGGCGAACTCAAGTGTCAATTGCCAAACGGAAAATTGATTCCCGCAGACGTTTACGGCATCCACTCGGAAACCGATCTGGCGATGTTGCGGGTCCGTGCTTCCAGTTTGAACGCGGTTCAGTTTGCGCCTGAACCTGATCCAACGATCGGACAGTGGGTCGCTTCTCCGCTGCCAGACCAACAACCGCTGGTTGGAATCGTCAGTGTCAACACACGAGAAATTCCACCGTCTACACCCTTCATTGGAATTCAAATGTCCAATCTGGACGATCGCGATGGAGTGCGGATCTCACGTATCGTCAGCAAGTCGCCTGCCGATGAGGCTGGTTTATGGATCAACGACGTGATCGTGAAAATTGACTCGTCCGACACTGCCGACATCGATTCACTTCGCGAAGTATTGGGACAATACGATCCCAACGAACGAATCACCATGACCGTGTTGCGGGGTGACTCTGAGAAGAGAATCAAGCTGACACTCGCAGAAAAAGATAAGGCCAGCCCGCAAAATCGACGCAGCAACCAGCAGAACAGCATGGGCAGTCGCCTGAGCCGCCGGCGCAAGGCGTTCTCCAATGCGTTTCAACACGACAGCATGTTGACCGCCAGAAACTGCGGCGGCCCCGTCGTTAATCTCGAAGGCCAAGTGATCGGGATCAACATCGCACGAGCCGGTCGAGTCGCCAATTATTCGCTGCCCGTGAAAACAATCGAGCCCGTCGTGGCCGAACTGAAGACCGGTAACCTGGCCCCTGAAATCGTCAACAAGGAAGCGATCGAGAAGATTGACTTGGAACTCGAGGAAAACGCCGAACGACTAGGCGACATTCCCAACCGAGTCGCAGACATGGAACGAAAGCTAGAAGCGGAACAGATTCGCCGCGACGAGCTAAACAAGGCCATGCTGCACTTTAAAAAACAACTGGCTCAACAAGACGATCAACTTGCTCGTCAGCAAAAAGATTTGCGCAGCTTGAAGGACGACTTGAAGCGAGCCGAGCAGATCAGACGACGTCTCAACGATAACCGGAAGCTATTGTCCACAGGACGAAGGTAAGACACTGACTCGGGGCTACCACCCCGAGCTACCAATGGCGGCCCCATCCGGGGCGAACCTCCAGCAATTCCTAGGAGAGCCACCCCACTGGCAACACCGTCAAACGCCAACCGCCTGCTGACAAGAACCAGCAGGAGCCTCAACCTTGATCGGCCGCATCGGATCAGCACCTAGGGTGCCAACCAATTCTTGCAAATACCCGGGCGACGAAACATGAGCCAGCCGCTGTCGCGCTTCTTCCAATCGTGACTTCAGCTTCAGTTCGCTGACCAATTCCTGCCGGACCGGTTCTGTAATACACGCCTCCAAGCCTTCCAGCTTGCGCGTCCCAAGCTTGATGTCGTTCTGCTGCTTGTGCGCCAAACGCTCGCGATACCAGTCGCTCGATAGCAAATACTCCCGCGTGAACATGTTTCGAACTTCCGGGCTGGTAACGTCGTGACCGTGCCAGTTACCCTCGGCCATGATGCT
>CALFWL010000115.1 GCA_937928215.1 uncultured Pirellulaceae bacterium
AAGGTACTGGCCGTCAGCGGCCAATTGATTATTAACAAACGGGCAAATCTGATCCGCAGCACGCAGCAATTGGGGAAAATGCTGCTGGCCGCCAAGGAACCGGTATGGTTTGACGGAGATATTGGGAAATTTGCAGAACCGGCGCGTGTGGCGATCAACCGTTATCTCGAAGAGTCGATGGCCCAAGGCTTTGCCTTGCTGCCGATCGAGGAGAGTACAGCGCCCGTGTTTGCCTCCGATAAGGAGTCCCTGATCGACATCGTCAGTCCGGGCCGAACCCACAAGAAAAAAATACGCGGTGCGATTCTTCTCGAAAACATTCACGCGCCGATTCGGCAGGAAGTTGTATCCGAGCAATGGCAGCATATTCAACCTTTGGTGACCAGCCAGTTCAATAACGCCAAGCGATACTCGGACCTATTTTTGTTGCCGTTCATCCTGCTCATGACAAAGTTTGTCGCACTCTATCGGGGACACACCAAACGCATCGCCTACGGCATCACGGGAGCCATCGTCTTGGCGTTGGCTTTGGGGATTTTCATCAAAAGTGATTTCCGTGTGCGCTGTGAAGGTCATCTTCAACCGCAGCAAGCCTTTAAAGTGTTCGTCAAAAAGGGCGGCGTTGTCACTCGTGTCTTGGTCAAAGAGGGGCAGGAAGTGAAGGCGGATCAAGTCCTGTTGGAACTGGTCAATCCTCAGCTTGAACTGGAACTCGCCAGCCTCCAGGGCGAACGTGAAGACAAGGCGCAGAAGTTAAAGGCTTTCGTGTTTGAGCGAACCACCTTTCAATCAGCCGCCAGTAGTCCAGAACACAAACAGCACTACGACCAACTCTCGAAGCAGACAGGCCTGCTACAAAACGGGGTCAACGTTCTTGATCAAAAGATCGCACTCGCGAACGAGCAAATGGAACAACTGGTCATCCGGGCTCCATTCGACGGCGTCGTGATCGGTTGGAACATTGACCGCAAATATTTGAATCGTCCACTGGAACAAGGAATACGACTGCTAACCGTTGCCGACCCCGATCGGGGTCGAATGCTCGAACTGAAAGTCCCCGACAAACGCTCGGGGCACATTCAGGTCGCCCATGAACTGGAGGAACAGGCGGGCAATGCCTTGGCAGTGGAATTTACCGTGACATCGCTACCGGGCGAGCGTTTTGACGGGCACATCGTTCATGTCAGCCCGGGACTTGAGAAAGACACCGACCTTGGTTACGTACTGCCTGTTGAGGCCGTTCCTGACGACGAGTTACCCGCGCATTTGCGGGCGGGGTTGCCAGTAAGCGCCAAGATTGTCTGCGGAAAACGCTCATTGCTTTATTGCAAAAGCTACGAGTTCGTCGATTGGTTCAACCGATTTCGTTTTAGTTACCTGTATTGAGCGTGTCACCGATAACATACCCACGACTTGTTCATCCGTAAGTTCTGACCTGCCCTTGCAAATGGGCTCCGACGATTCCATCTTCTCAATCAACGACCGCGACCGATGGCAACTGGCACCTACTATGATCTACCCAACAGCTGCCAAAAAATCCCGCTGAAAATGCGGGCGGATTTGGTGATGGAATGTATTCACTATCAGTCTGAGCCGTACTGGGTGATCAAAGACCCGCATGCACAAGAATACTACCACTTCAACGCGCAGGAATACGGCGTCCTTTCGAAGCTCGATGGGGAAATTTCGTTTGAGCAGATGCAAGCGTGGTTCGACAAGGAATTCAGCCCCTATCGGATCAATTTCCGCGAACTGATTCACTTGTTGAGCCAATTTTTCCAAAAATCGGTGGTCGTCCCCTGCCGCTCAGGCACCGGCTTGGGACTGCATGAAGCCTCTCGCGAGAAACGGCGCAAGAAGCTGCAGGGAAAGCTGAAAAACGTCCTGGCGATTCGCTGGAAGGGCTGGGATCCCGAATGGTTTTTGAAGATCACCTACCCTTATGTCGGTTGGTTTTTCTCCAAACCGGCGATCGTCTTTAACGTCCTCTTGGTTGTCTTGGCGGCTGGCTGGTTGGGTTTCCACTTCCAAGAATTCTATGCGCGATTGCCTTCTGTCTGGTCGATGATCGATGCGGACAACCGGTTGACGTTGGTGGTCGCCATGGTGGTTACCAAGCTGCTTCACGAACTGGGGCACGCGTTCGCCAACAAGCGTGTGGGCGGTGAGTGCCATGAAATTGGCGTCATGATTTTCTTTTTCACGCCGACGCTCTACTGCAATACAAGCGATTCCTGGCTGGCAACGAATAAATGGGACCGAATCGCCGTTGCGTTGGGTGGGATTTATATCGAGCTATTCCTGTTTGCGCTTGCTACCTTTGGCTGGTGGTTTAGCGATGTTGGTAATTTCCAGTCGCTGTGTTTAAACATCATGTTCCTCTGTTCCATTAGCGGTGTGCTGATGAACGGCAATCCGCTGTTGAAGTATGATGGATATTACGCCTTGGCAGATTGGCTGGAAATTCCCAACCTAGCTCAGAAGGCCAATACCGGATTTCGCAAGTTCTTCCTCCACCATGGGCTAGGCATCGAGAAAGAGATTGACCAATGGACATCACCTTTCAATTTCCGAATTTATTTAGCATATGCCATTGGTGCGTTCATCTTTCGGTTGTTGCTGACGATCACCATCGGCACTTTTCTGGTTAACTTGCTGCAGGGGACTGGGCTGGGGAACTTGGGGTTGTTGATTGCGTTCCTAGCAGTCGGATCCTGTTTTGTTCAGCCTGTCAAAGGACTTTATCAATACTTCAAAGACCCAAACAATTGGCTTCATGTGAAAAAGAAAAAGATGGTTTCAATCTTTTGTTTGACGATCGTCATCTGCGGATTGGCGGTGGGACTCCCGCTACCTTATTACGTAACCACCGATGCTGTGATCGCGCCCACCGACGAGGTCACGGTGTACGTGTCCGAACCGGGCGAACTCATGGAGATTTTTGTACAGCCGGGGGACTTTGTCGAAGCAGGACAACCGATCGCGCGACTCAAGAGTGACCCGCTTGAAAAGACCATCATCAACAACCAGCAGGCACTGGAGCAAACCCGAATCAAGATCAAACACCTTCGAAAAGGCATTCGCCACATCGCCGACGCGCGGCGTGGCGAGCGTGATCAGAGAAACGAGTCGCTTGGCGGCTTGCTCGCCAGTCAGGAAAACCTGGAATCGGTGCTCCGCATTCTTCACACCCACAAAGACTTGTTGACCATCCGGGCGGATCAAAGCGGTGTGCTTTACGGTGTCACCATTGGTGATGATTTGGCGGAAACGGACGATGAAAAGGTGAACTACGTTTCGGGAAACCCTTTGGACCGATCGAACCTGGGGGCTTGGTTGAAACGCCAAACCGAGTTCTGCAGGATCGGTTCGGACGAAAAGTTCGTCGCCAAAGTTGTTCTCGAACAAAAATACAACAGTCTCCTGCGCGAAGGGCAGCCGGTCACCATCATGCTGGAATCGATGCCCTCGAGCCGGATTTCTGGAGAGATCGAATCGGTTTCGGCCAATGGCGATCGTCCCTCGGAGTTACCCTTTTCGCTGGTATTGGGCTCCAATTTGCCGGCCGTCTCGCACGCCAGACAGATCGAGATCAAGGAACCGGGAAAGCAAATGACTTACAAAGATGGACAAACGCTCGCTTCGACACTGCTGCAAGCACAAGTGTCGCTTCGGGACGGTCACGATCAGATCCATGCAGGTGCAGCGGGCAGAGCACGGATTCACCTCGGATACCAAACCATATTCTGGCGATTGAAAAGATCCCTGCAAGATTTCCTTCAAAAGAGTTTTTGACTCACGCCGGGAGACTCGTCCGGAGATTTCCGACTAACGATTGGCGGTTCGATGCCGAGGTCATTCTGGTGGAATGGTGCGTCGCACTGGACTGTTTGCGTAAAATCCTTCCAATTCCCGTGGAAATGAGCAAGTTTTGGGCCTCGACTGGATTCCCAGCAGTCGATAAAATGCGGGGCTCGAAAAGCGAAGTTCCGCTGGCATCAGGCTGGTTTGAGTCGTTTTTCCGGCAGTCACGTTGTAGATTCCGGCACGCGATAACTGCCACTCCCAAGGGCAATTTGCCCGGCTGAATTCAGCCTCCATCAATAAAAGACCGGATACGAAAGCAATCATGTACGCAATTATCGCTGACGGCGGACGTCAATACAAAGTCGAAGAAGGCCAGATGCTGGAGATCGATTTCCGCGAAGTGAACGAAGGCGACTCGCTGACCTTCGAGCGAGTCTTGGCCATTGGATCGGATTCCGGTCTGAAATTGGGCAAACCCACCGTCGATGGTGCCTCCGTTTCCGCGAAAGTTATTGGTGAAACGAAGGGCGAGAAAATCTTTATTCAGAAATTCCGACGTCGCAAGAACAGCAAGCGCCGCACCGGACATCGCCAAAAGTACGTCAAGGTCCAGATCGGATCGATCGCTGGCTGATTCAGCAACGGCCCAGAGAAGACCAAAATTGACCCGGACTGAGAGGCTCTCAGTCCGGGGTTTTTTTGCGCCATGGGGTTCTACGAAGGGTAGAGAAATCGTTTTCAAGCCGAAATTTCTTGCGATTTGATCGATCGCACGAATTATGTGCCCAAAAAACATGCGGCTTTATGTCTCGAACGACTGTTTTGGGCTTTGCAACTTCCCTTGCAGCGATTGAAATATTGGATTGACCACCAGCTGCATTATTTTTGGGCACTTAATGCCCTGCGCAAATGAACGCAACCACCATGCATACTGATACTCGCGGCCCAATCGAAGGCTTGATCGGGGTATCCGACGTGATGCAAGACGTTTACGAACTGACACGGCTTGCGGCTCGCAGTTCCGCGTCTGTTTTGCTGTTGGGTGAAACGGGTACCGGAAAAGAACTGATCGCGTCGGCATTGCACCAATTGAGCGACCGGGCCAGCGGCCCTTTCGTTCGAGTGAATTGCGGCGCGTTGACAGAAAGCCTGCTCGATAGCGAACTGTTTGGCCATGTTAAGGGCTCTTTCACAGACGCGATTCGAGATCGCACCGGCCGGTTCGAAGCGGCTCACGGTGGCACCATTTTTCTTGACGAAATCAATTCCACCTCGTCGACTCTGCAAGTCAAACTCCTACGAGTTCTTCAAGAACGCGAATTCGAACGAGTCGGCGATACTCGAACAATTCAGGTTGACGTTCGAGTGGTTGCGGCAAGCAACTGCGATTTGTCGAAAGAGGTGACGGAAGGAAACTTTCGCGAGGATCTGTTTTGGCGGTTGAATGTGTTGCCCGTTTATTTGCCGCCATTACGTCGGCGGGGCAGAGACATCGAACTGCTGGTGCGGCACTTTCTTCGAGTTTACTCGTTGGCCAATGATCGACAGATCGACGTCATTCATCCCGACGCACTTTCGGCGTTGCTCGCTTACTCATGGCCTGGCAACGTCCGAGAATTGCAGAATTACATTGAACGGGCGATCGTGCTTTGCCAAGGCGATCAATTGGTGCCTGAGCTGCTGCCTGATGCGGTGATCGGCGATTCAAAGGCTGCTCAAACCGCCGTATTTCGACCGACAGATGATCAATCTTTGATTCGCGAATTCGTTTACAGCAGGTTAAGCAAAGCGGAAGAGAAAGCTCAGGATCTGCACAAACAGATCGTCGAACCGGTCGAGAAAGAATTGTTGCAACAAATTCTTCAGAGTTGTAATCAAACACAGACGAAAGCCGCCACGCGTCTGGGCATTAACCGGAACACTCTGTACAAGAAGATGGTTGAATACGGTCTGGCCAAAACCAACGGCAAATCATCCAGCGAGTCAAATTCCTGACTGATGTCTTGCTGACCCATGTCACTGTTTCGAGCGGCGCTGTGTTTGGCTCGATTTTCGATCCCATCTTCTCATTGCGGTCTTCGTCGAAATATGGACTGGCTCTACAAGATCACGGTCACTTGCTACGCCGCCAGCTACGCGGTGGCGTTGGTACTGGAGGTGTCGCGCGTTTTCTTTCAAGCCAATTTTCGCCAAGCGATTCGAATTGGCTTCATGGCAGCTGGCTTGTTTGCACATGCTGTGTATCTGGTGATGCAGAATCGGTTGGAATTCAGCGCCAGTGGAATCTGGATGGGCAGTTGGTTCGGCTGGTGCCTGGCAGCGGCTTGGTTGTTGGCGGCGGCTTACTTGTGGATTGCATTTCGACAATCGCAATCCGTGATCGGCCTGTTTTTGCTTCCATTGGTTTTGGCTTTGATTTTCGTGGGCTATCAGTTTGATGATCAGGCGCGTTTTTCTGCGCATGAAGCAAAATCGGTTTGGAATATGATTCATGGCAGTTCGCTATTGCTGGGAACGACCGTCGTGGTGCTGGGGTTTGTTTTTGGCATCGTCTATCTGATTCAAGCTCGGCGACTGAAAGCAAAATCGATTCCTTCAAAATACTTCCGTCTGCCCTCGTTGGAATGGCTTCAGGTGAACTGTGAGCGGTCGCTGATCATTTCGGTGGTGCTGCTGGGGATCGGTTTCGTTTCGGGCGTTGCCATCAATTTGATTAAACGGCCGACGGGAGACGGAATCGCGGCGGCTGGAACCATTGCCTGGTCGGATCCGGTGATCTGGTCATCGTCGATTCTGTTTGGATGGCTATTGGTGTCGCTGATTATCAATCTGTTTTATCGACCGGCGCGGCAGGGCCGAAAAGTCGCCTACATCGTGGTGACATGCGCGTTGTTTTTGATGTTGGAGCTAGGTATTGTCTGGTGGTCAGGGCACGCCACGACTGATCAACTTTCGGCAAGGTTGAGCATTTCTATCCCGACCGAAGTGGCTGTGTTGGCTGGAGGTTCGCCATGAACCTACAGATCATCGGGTGCAGCCACCATCAATCGAATGTCTCAATCCGGGAGCGACTGGCGTTCACCGATGCTCAGATCAAACCGTTTCTGGAGAAATTCTATCTGCGGTTTCCGGACTCGGAGGCGGTCTTACTTTCCACATGCAATCGGACCGAGTTCTTCGCAGCGGGGGAATCGAACGAGACTCTGCCCAGCCAACAGGAAATGGTAAATTTTCTGGCGGGCGAGCGAGGGATCAGCGGAACGGATATCGAAAATGGGTTGTATCGGCTGACCGATCGCGACGCGGTTCGCCACCTGTTCAGTGTGGCTGCCAGTCTGGACAGCATGGTGGTTGGCGAGACCCAGATTCTGGCTCAAGTCAAAAGAGCCTACGAACTGGCGATCGAAAGCAATCAAGCCATTCCGTTGACCCATCGGATTTTTCAATCGGCGATTCAAGTGGCTCGTCGAGTCAGCAATGAGACGACGTTACACTCGAACCGAGTCAGCGTTCCCAGTGTCGCGGTGAATGTGCTGGCCAAGCAGATTTTCGAACGTCTGGACAACAAGCGAATTTTGGTGATCGGGGCCGGCGACATGGCCAACGAGACTCTCACTTATTTGAAAGGGGAGGGCGGTAGCGACATCGTGGTGGTCAATCGAACGCTGGAGAACGCCGAGATTTTGGCGCATCGATTCGGTGGGCGAATCGAATCGTGGAATCGACTACCCGCCGAAGTCGCGGCAGCGGACTTGATTATCAGCACGACCGGAGCCACCGGGGCGGTCATCGATGTCCCACTGTTTGACTCGATCGAGTCGCAACGAAAGCAGAAGCCGCTATTCATGCTGGATCTGGCGGTGCCTCGCGATGTTCACCCCGAGATTGGCGATCGTCAAAATGTTTATCTGTACACGCTGGACGATCTTCAAAAAGTGTGTGACCGTAATCTCGAAAGTCGGAAGAATCAATTTCCCAAGGCGATGAAAATTCTCGACCAAGAAACCGATCGATTTCTGTCCGAAATGCGAGGTCGTGCCAGTGATTCGACGATCGTGGCACTGCGTGATCAAGCCAATCGAACCAAGGAAGCAGAACTGACTTGGCTGATGAATCGAATCGGTGATGATATTAGCGAGGATCAGCGAGCGGTCATTGAACAGGCATTTCACCGACTGGTTAACAAAATGCTGCATTCACCGTTGAAGTCGGTCCGCGATGATTCGGAGAAAGGCTCCAACAGCCTGCTGGAAGCGATGCGCCGATTGTTTCAGCTGGGCGACTGATCAGATGGCGAATTCCCTGGCAGGCTCCGTGGTGATCTGATTAACCGCCCGCTTTATTGTCAGTCGTCACCCCAGTCATCATCGTCGTCGTCCCAGTCGTCGTCTTCAAGCTCATCATCTTCGACTTCTTCCCACTCGTCATCGTCGTCGTCTAAATCTTCGTCCTCGTCGGCATCTTCTTCATCGTCGTCGGCATCTTCATCGTCATCATCTTCGTACTCGTATTCGTACTCATCGTCGTCGTCCTCCTCAGTTTCATCGTCTGAGTCATCATCGACGTACTCGTAGTCATCTTCGTCCTCGTAGTCTTCATCTTCCTCTGATTCTTCGTCGTCCTCGACATCATCTTCGGCGTCCTCGTCTTCATACTCGTATTCGTACTCATCATCGTCTTCAACTTCGTCGTCGTCTTCGGCGAAGATCAGTGGCATCCATTGTGCGTCGCCCGGATCAACCGCACTGGCGCAGAAATCAATGGCATCCAGATTCAAGTGCAAAAAATCCCGCTCCACGTCCGCTTGCTGAGTGGACGGAAGGTCAATGTCAGTCTGTTCCAGTACGAGGTTCACGATTGAATCTCCTTCGGATCGTTGTTCAACAAGGTTGTCACGGAAAGGTCGAGTGGTAGTTCAGTTTCTGATTCGGTTGTTCCGGGCAACATCTGCGTCGACACCGGATTTTCTTCTGGTATTCCTTGGCCGCATAATTCAGCGGCGTCAGGTAAGTCACTTAAACGATTCAGCCCGAAGCGGACCAAAAATTGTCTGGAGGTAGCATACAAGAACGGTCTTCCCAATTCCGGACTACGTCCCGCTATTTTAACGAGTCCCTTCTCCAGCAATTGCCGGAGCATTTCTCCGCAACTAACGCCACGGATCGCTTCAATTTCCGCTTTGATGATGGGTTGTCGGTACGCGACCACCGTCAACGTTTCAAGAGCGGGAGTCGACAAGCGACCGGTGTCAGGCACATGGTCAAGCCGTCGAATCCATCTTGAAAACTGTGGTCGAGTCAGCATCTGGTATCCACCTGCCACGCGTTTGATGTGAAACGCCTGACCAAGTTGATCGTAAAGTGTGTTCAATTCGCGGATCATGGTACGCGCCTGCGTCCCATCTTCAAGACCTGCCAGCTGACTAATTTTTCGACTGGCAAGCGGCTGACGAGACAGGAACAATACCGCTTCCACCCGTTTGGTTGCCTCGCAAGGATCCAGTACCAATTCCGGCACGCATGGCCCGTCCGGATCGAGCTCCTGAGACGGATCGGATTGGTGAGCGTCATTCGACATGCAGGTACTTCAACAAATCTTGATTCTGGTGCGACTTCCGCCGATATTCATCCGCAATTTTTACTTCTTCAGCCAGTTATTTCCCATGAAAAACTGCAAAATAGACAAAATTCCTGCTTCGTTTTATTGCTCGTTTCTGTTCGACTCGCCATGTTGAAGATCAAGGCTTGCTAGGTGATCGCTTGAAGGACTCCCTAGGTCGGCCTGACGAAGACGACATGAAGCGTTGATCGACCTGAATCACGCTCAGATGCTATCGACGGTATCAACTGCCTCTGATCAAAATTTTCCGGCGAACCTTGAAAAACAACAAGGTGAATCAATCTGAGTTTACAGCCATGAACCGAATAAAAAACCGGCAAGATGAAACTGGCTACTTCGCGGAAAGACCCGTTCTGCTGGTCGCCGGGTTGTTCCTGTTGGCAGCAGTCCCAATCGGCATGATGATGGTCTTGATGTACGGATCGGTGAGCGGCAACGAGTTTTCGCCTGACGATTTTACTCGCCGCCATTTTGAGTACCAGCGAATCCCGTGGCTCGATTGGACCATTTCCGGGATCGAATACACCGATGTTACCCCCGAACTGGAGCAATCTTTGACGATCAGCGGATTGATCAACAAGAGTAAGCCAACGGGCAGCAAACAGAAAACCTGGCACTTGTACCATGATTCTGGGGTTCCTGATTCGCACGGGTGCGACGCGCGGTTTTTGACCACTTATCTGGACTTCAGCGATTGGGATTCGAGTACGGCAACCTCGACCCCGTTCTGGCTGAAGTGGAACGAGCAATTTCCGCTGTCGGCAACAATATTCTGGCCTATGATTGCCGATCTGGCGCGAAACGAGATGTACCTGATCATCCCCAACGTGATGCGTTTTGCGCTGAATACGACCAACGACGAACCTGAACGCTTTCAATCCAAATTGAATGAGCTGACGCGAGCCAGTTGGATTACATCTGGTGAATTGGATTTGCAACTGGGTAATTATCAGCGCGCGACCGAACGACTGATTCGTGCTCAATTGATTGACTCGTCCAGCGAAGTAGCCACGTTGATCGACCGTTGTCGCGATCAAGTGGCTGAATTTTCTGGAATCAAATTGCGTGCCGAAGCGGCGGCAAAACGTCTTGAATCCGAAATCACTGCGGCTCTGGCGAAGAAAGACCGTTCGATTCCATCTGGCGGAAAGTCCGAGATAAATGACAAGAAGAATTCCACGTCTAAAGGTGAATCGCTGCCCGACGACATCCCAGCCGAAGCCGCTGACGATTCGGTTGCCGATGGTCCGGCTAACGCAGCCTCCGATCTGATGGAACGTTCGGATCCTTAACACGCATCGCTATGAATTCGATTTACCTCGACCACAATTCCACCACGCCGATTGATCCAGCGGTTGTCGCCGCGATGTCGGAATGTCATGCAACTGGTTACGTTAATCCGGCCAGCCAACATCAACCGGGGCAGCGGGCTCGCACCGCACTAGAATCGCTTCGGACTTCAATCATTCAGCAATTGGGTGGAACGTTTAGTGGCATGGATGCCGACTCGCTGATTTTCACCAGCGGAGGTACTGAAAGTAACAATTTGGCGGTTGCCGGACTTGCTTTGTCGAATTGCGAACAGGCAAAACGCATCATCATTTCACCGGTGGAACACCCCAGTGTGACGGGGATCGCTGAGTACTTGAAGTCTCATGGATTCGAGATCGAGCTTCTTGCAGTCGATCGCGACGGCGTTTGCCAAATGGATCAACTAGAGGCGATGCTGACGAAGCCCGCCAGTTTGGTAAGCGTGCAGTTGGCCAATCATGAAACCGGTGTGCTGCAACCGATCACAGAAATCGCCTCGCTGTGCCGTGATCGAGGCGTTCTGATTCACACCGATGCCGTCCAAGCGGTCGGAAAAATCCCTGTTGGCTTCCAGCAATTGGGTGTTGATGCCCTGACGCTTACCGCTCATAAATTATACGGGCCTCGCGGAATTGGTGGCTTGCTGTTGCGACATGGAGTCACCTTGCAACCGATGCTGTTTGGAGGATTCCAACAGATGGGCTTGCGACCGGGCACCGAAGATGTGGCTCTGGTGACCGGCATGAAAATGGCAATCCAGCTGTACCTGGATGATCCCGCTGGACAGCGCGAACATCTGGGTTCGTTGCGAGATCGATTGCTTGATCGGTTGCTGGCTCAAATTCCCGGCACCATCGTCAATGGTGGGACCGCCGAAAAGACTCCACAGACGTTAAACGTGTCATTTCCGGGCGTCGACAGGCAGGCTTTTTTGTTGGCTGCAGATATGAATGGGATCGCGATCTCGACGGGTTCCGCCTGTGCCAGTGGATCGAGTGAACCTTCGCCGGTTTTGCTGGCTATGCAGGCTGATGAAACAACCGTTTCGGGTGCCGTCAGAATCAGTGTCGGACGTTCGACAACAATCAACGACATCGATCACACGGCGGACTGCTTTGTCCGTATTTTTGGCCGTTTGAGCAGTAAAAACATGGCCAGTCAGCCTGATCCAGCCGGTCGTGCAAAAGGTTGAAAAATGGTACAATTCGGGACTGATTTTTCGCTTGAAAATCGATTGCTTCGCACTTGCCAACAATAAGCGACTGGATCCCAATCCATGCCTTCGGCTACGACCGAATCTGTTTTTTCCGTGCCGCTCAACCATTTCCGTTGTGCGGATGTGGCGTCGCTTGGCTGCACGGAAGAATCGGCTGAGCTACTGAATCTTCCCACTGGGTTGAACCGTTTTGTGGGCGATCACCCCAATCAGCTGTTAAAGGTTTTCAGCCGCCCCAAGGCTCGGTCATCCGCCAATCCCGAATCCTTGATCTGGTCGACCGGATCCGCTTGGCCATTGGTGTTGTTCGGACCTTCGGGGACCGGGAAAACTTCGTTGGGGCTGAGCTTCCTGACGGACCTGAGCGAACCAAATCCGCATGAACAAACTCAGTCGTCTGATGGACAACTCGGGTACATTACCGGGTCAGATTTCGAGCGGCGGTTTCGATCGGCGATGGAAACGGACTCCGTCGTTGACTTTCGGTTGAAGCTGGCAGCTCGATCGGGTTTGTTGATCGATAACTTGGATGAGCTTGCCACCAAACCGGTTGCTCAACACGAAATCTTGCAGCTGATTGACACGATGGTCGCGAAAAACCGACCTATTCTGTTCACAATGACACAGTCACCCTACGAGGCGACTCAGTTGATTCCGCAGCTGGTTTCTCGATTGGGATCAGGACTTGCATTGCCAGTGTCACCTCCCGGTCCTGATGCCCGACGTGAAATTATTCGTGACCTTGCGGATTTGCATCAATTAAGATTTACCAACGATGCGGTGCAGGTTCTGGTGGATCGGCTTCCGGTCACCGTGCCGGGGATCAACCATTTTCTGCTTCAATTCAAGCTGTCGCTATCGGAGTCGGACCGATCGCTTGCCGCTTCGCCTTTCGATTCCGATCGGATGGTTCAGTGGCTGTGTGTGGACGATTCAACAATCCACGAAACGGAAAAACTTATTCGTAAAGCCGTTGCCAATGCTTTTAATGTGAAAGTCGCCGACCTTTCCAGTCAGTCTCGCAAACAGACAACGGTAATGGCACGCGGAGTCGCAATCTGGTTGAACCGACAGTTGGCCAGAACCAGCTTCAAAAAGATCGGACACCAATTTGGCAACCGCGATCACTCTACCATCATGCACGCTTGGAAAAAAATTGACTCGCTGGTTAACGGCAGCCACGGTCGCAGCGAAAACGATCTAGCCACTCAAAAAACGATCCAACAACTCAAACAGACGCTGACCCAACAGATGACCGCTCAGCTTTCTGTTAATGGAAAACCTGTTCAAAAAATGTCAATCAATGTCAGTAACTAAATGGTTACCGACAATCGAAATTTGGTCCGCAGTTAGTGACATTTTTATCGACTGACCACCAACACTTTTCAAACAACTTTCTAACAGTTTATCCACAATGTGAAATCCAACGACGTATTCTTGTATTTGCGAACAGAAAACATATTTCTGGTGGTTGATCACTGGGTTATGAACAATTTTTAGAACCGTTTACTACAAAGACTTAAAAAAAATACTATTTCATCTTAGGACATGCCTTGGAGAATCCATTGGAGATTTGAAACGGGGTAAAGTCGTTAAAAGGATCATCAGTGAAAGTAAAAATCAAAAGAGAATCATTTCTGAAAGTGTTTCAGATCGCCGCAGCCGTGGCTCCTGCACGCAGTCCGAAAACGATTCTGCAAAATGTGAAAATGGAGGTCTCGGCTAGCAGCGGACTACTTACTGCAACCGATATGGAAGTTGGCGTTCGTCTGACCATTCCCGATCTGGAGGTGGATACCGGAGGGACAGCGGTGATTCCCGTGCATCGGTTGAGCCTGATTTTGCGCGAGTCCTCTGACGAATTTTTGTTTATCGAATCAGATCCGGACAAGACGTTGGTCACCGGACAAAGCAGTCGGTTCGAACTGCAATCGCAGAACCCAGATGAATTCCCCGATGTTGCCGACTTCGAAGACAACGACTACTACGAGGTAACGGCTGGCGTGATGCGCGAGTTGATTAAACGCACGCTGTTCGCAACCGATTCAGAAAGCAGTCGCTACGCGCTCGGTGGCGTGTTGCTGGAAATGGAAGATGATTCGATTGTTGCGGTAGGCACCGATGGCCGTCGTCTTGCAAAGATGCAGGGAGCTTTAACCAAAGTGGGCGACCCATCGAGCAGTTCGGCCACGATTGTGCCAGCCAGAGCCATGCAGTTGATCGAACGCATTCTTCCGGACGATTCGGTCAACATTCAGTTGGCTGCTCGAGCCAACGATTTGCTGATCCGTGAACCGGGCTGTGTGTTCTACACTCGTCTGGTCGAAGGCCGGTTCCCAAAGTGGCGAGAAGTCCTGCCCGATCGAAAAGATTCCAATCGGATCGATATTCCAGTCGGACCCATGTATTCCGCGCTTCGTCAGGCGGCGATTGTTTCTAGCGATGAATCTCGTGGAGTCGATTTCACATTCAGCGATGGCTCGTTGGTGCTTAGCAACAGCACGGCGGAAGTTGGTCAATCACGAATCGAGATGCCAGTACCTTTCGATAGCGAAGAGTTGACGATCACGCTCGATCATCGGTATGTGGCAGACTTCTTGAAGGTGTTGCAGCCCGACAAAACATTTACGCTCGATATCGAAAACGGAGACCAGGCAGCTTACTGCGTCACCGATGACAACTATGGATATGTCATTATGCCGCTGGCCAAAGACCGACGCTGATGGATGGCAGCGTGAATGAATGATCGAAACAAGACGCAAGCAGCAGGAACTCTGATGGCCGAAGATTGGGACGAAGTCGATTTCGATAATGCTCATGACATGGTTAACCAGCGTCGACGTTACACGAGAAAACCAAAGAGACCGGCAAACTTGCTATCGCAATTGATGGCTCGCAAGGGATACGGACAACAGAAGTCGAACAATGAACTACAAGAAGTCTGGGAAAGAATCGCGCAGCCGCTCAAAGACTTCACCCGCACGGGTGTGGTCCGACGAGGCGTACTTGAGATTTTTGTAGTCAGTCCGGCAATCACACAGCAACTTGAATTTCAAAAGAAACAGCTTCTGGCGGAACTGAATCGTCAGTTGCCACAAAACAAAATTCGCGAGATCCGATTTCGCATAGGAAACGTTCACTGACTTATGAGCAACGACAAAGCACAAGATTACGGTTCCGGAAAACTGAAACGTCTTTCCGATATGGAGCACGTGCGGAAACGCCCATCGATGTACATCGGCGATACGACGATTCGTGGATTGCACCACTTGGTCTACGAAGTCGTTGATAACTCGATCGATGAAGCGATGGCAAAGTTTGCCACCAAGGTCAACGTGACAATCAATACCGATGGCTCGGTTACAACCACGGATGATGGTCGAGGCATTCCTGTTGCTCGCCATGATCAGCTTAGCGAAGAAGAAGGTCGTGAGATTTCAACGCTTGAAGGCGTGATGACGATGCTGAAGTTCGGTGGAAAGTTCGGTGAAGCGGCCGATGAAACCGAAGACGACGAAAATCCGTACAAAGTCTCTGGTGGATTGCACGGAGTTGGTGTCACGGTTGTCAACTTCCTGTCCGAGTGGTGTGAGGTCGAAGTTTACCGTGATGGGCACGTCCACCAGCAAAGCTACGAGCGCGGTATTCCAACAGGCCAGATCACAAAGGTTGGGAAAACGGACAAGCGTGGAACGAAAACCACCTTCAAACCCGACCCGCAAATTTTTCCGGTCACCAAATTCGAATATTCCATTCTGTACAAGCGATTGCAGGAACTGGCATTTCTAAACAGTGGCGTTCGTATCGTCTTCAGCGATCAGCGAAACGGAGAGACAGATGAATTTTTCTATGAACGAGGAATCATCGAGTACGTCGAACATCTCAACCGCAGCAGCGATCCGATTCACAGTGAAGTAATTTATGTACAAGGTGAAAGCGATACCGTCGGGTACGAATTGGCGTTGCAATATACGACCGACCTGACTGAAAACGTGCACTCATACGCGAACAACATTAACACTCACGAAGGTGGTACCCACGTATCCGGGTTTCGTTCGGCTCTCACGCGAACGCTCAACTCTTATGCGAAAGCCAACAACTTGATCCCAAAAGATCTCAACGTGACCGGCGAGGATTTTCGCGAAGGTTTGACGGCGATTATCTCGCTGAAGGTTCCCGAGCCACAATTTGAAGGCCAGACAAAAACCAAGCTTGGCAATAACGAAGTCGAAGGAATCGTGTCCTCGTCCTTCGGTGAGTTCTTCAAAACCTTCCTTGAAGAGAATCCAAAAGAAGCAAAAATCATTGTCCGAAAAGGCACCCAAGCCGCCGAAGCACGAGAGGCTGCCAAGGCCGCTCGTGATAAAGTTCGCCGCAAGTCCGTGTTAGGTGGCGGCGGACTTCCAGGAAAGCTCCGCGATTGCCTCAGCAAGGATGTCGACAAGTGTGAAATTTACTTGGTCGAAGGTGACTCGGCGGGTGGCAGTGCCAACGGAGGTCGGCTCAAGGAATTTCAAGCGATTTTGCCATTGCGAGGTAAAATCATCAACGCGTACAAGGCTCGCGAAGACAAGGTTCTGGCCAACGAAGAAGTCCAGAGCATGATCAGTGCGTTGCGGGTTGGCATCGGGGAAGATCAGGATCTCAGTCGCCGTCGGTACGACAAAGTCATCATCATGACGGATGCGGATGTCGACGGATCGCATATTCGAACGCTGCTGTTGTGCTTCTTTTATCGACAGATGTATCAGCTAATCGAAGCTGGTCACGTTTATGTCGCGCAGCCGCCGCTGTTCCGCGTGAAAAGTAAGAACAAAACCAACTACGTTCAAACCGAAGAAGAAATGCGGGCTCAGTTGCTCGAGCGTGGTCTCAAGAATATGTCATTCGATGATCGCGAAGGTAACCTTGTCGAAGGTGAGGACATGCGTCGCTTGACCACGACACTTGCCAGTATGGAAGACGCAATTCAAACGCTCGAACGGCGTGGTGTCAGCTTAAGAGCACACGCGAATCGGATTGATCTGCAAACCGGACGCCTCCCACTATTTCGTGTGTTCCTTGGTAGCGAAGAGCATTGGTTGGCCAATCGTCAGGATGTCGACACGTTCGTCAAGCAAAAGGAAGAAGAACTTGGAACGGAGTTGATGGTCGACGACGACTCAAATGAGAGTGAGGAAACTTCCACCGCCAATCGTCTGAAAGTCACCGAGTACCACGAAGTCAAAACGATTAACTCGGGCTTGAAAGAACTGGAGACGTTAAGTCTGAACATCGAATCCATGATCCCGATCGAAAGAACCGGCAGCGAAGAATCTCGCTACATGCTGCGTCGCGGCGAGCAGGAAATCGGAGTCGAAGATCTTCGAGCCGTCGTGGCGGCAGTGCGAGCCGCCGGTGAAAAAGGCATGCAGGTCACTCGCTTTAAGGGCTTGGGTGAGATGAACGCAGAAGAACTCCGCGAGACAACACTCGACCCGGAGAATCGTACGTTGATTCAAATCACCATGGATAACGCGGCCGAAGCCGATAACATGTTCCGCATCTTGATGGGCGACAAAGTCGAACCTCGCCGCGAGTTCATCGAAAAGCACGCATTGGATGTCCGTGAGTTGGATGTCTAGCCAAGTGGCAAAATAAGGCGGACGTATGGGAGGGGAAGAGTCCGTCCGCCCCGCTCGGATAGTTGAGTATTTTGTTCCGCACGGCTCGGGCGGAGCTTCGCTCTCCCAAGCCTTGTTTCACTCAGCTAAACTGGCGCTGTCCATCTGGCAAATTTTGAAGCGAATTCAACGAGAAAGTAGTTCGTGTGAGTCCGTGCAGATCCGTGGCAAATTCTTACTAGAGAAGAACCGATGAACGAACAAGTTGCCAACCTCGAACCTTCCGTCATCTGGACTCACTTCGAGCAACTCAACGCAGTCCCACGTCCTTCCAAACAAGAAGAACGAGTCATTGCCTTCATGAAGCAATTCGGCGAAGGTCTTGGTTTCGAGACAATTGTTGACTCCGTCGGCAACGTCATTGTCAAAAAGCCCGCGACGTCCGGGATGGAAGATCGACAAACCGTTATCCTCCAATCGCACCTCGATATGGTGCACCAGAAAAATTCGGATACCGAATTCGATTTCCAAAACCAAGGCATTGAGTCCTACATCGATGGTGAGTGGGTAAAAGCCAGAGGCACCACACTCGGCGCGGACAACGGGATGGGAGCCGCGTCCATGATGGCCGTTTTGTCTTCGACCGATATCCAGCACGGTCCGCTGGAGTGCCTGTTTACCATCGACGAAGAAACCGGAATGACCGGAGCCCAAAACATCGACCAAGGATTGCTGACCGGAAAAATTCTGATCAATACCGATACCGAAGACGAAGGCGAGCTGTGCATTGGATGTGCCGGAGGTATCGATTCAACGGTCACAATGTCGTACGCGAGTCTACCCGTTAGTGCGATCGAGTTTGAATACGTTCCATTGAAGGTATCCGTGATCGGACTCATGGGAGGGCACTCCGGCTGCGAAATTCATCTTGGACGCGGCAACGCCAACAAGATCATGAACGAACTGTTACAAACGACTGCCGGCCCATTTGGAGTCACGATCGCCTCGATCGAAGGAGGCAGTCTCAGGAACGCGATTCCTCGCGAATCGTTTGCTACCGTCGTTGTTCCACAAAAAACGGCAGACGCTTTCCGCGAATCGATTGCCTCACGGTCGAAACAAATTCAGGAAACACTCGCTGAAACCGATCCAGATCTGACGGTTACGATCGAGCCAACTTCCGACCCGAATTCGGTCTTGGATCCGACGGAACAACAAGTCTTTTTGAACAGCTTGGATGCGGCGCCTAACGGTGTTCACTCGATGAGCGAAGCGGTTCCCGGCTTGGTTGAAACATCCACGAACCTATCCAAAGTGAACGTGGCCGATGGTACGGCCACGATTCATTTTTTAACTCGTAGTAGCGTCGAAGCAAGTCGAGACGAATTGGCAGCCGTGATTCGATCCACTTTCCCAGAGAAGCACTTTCAGGTGGAGGAATCTGGATCGTATCCGGGTTGGGCACCCAACGCCGACTCCGACATCAAGCGACTGATGATCGCCGTCTATCAAGGTCTTTACGGTAAAGAGCCAATCGTAAACGCGGTTCACGCGGGGCTTGAGTGCGGTATTCTCGGCAGTCGTTATCCCGGCATGGACATGATCAGTTTCGGCCCGACCATCAAGCATCCGCACAGCCCTGACGAAAAATGCCACATCCCCAGCGTCGAAAAATACTGGAAGTTCCTGCTGGCCGTGCTGGAGAGTATTCCTTCGGCTTAGGGTGATACGGTCAGATCGAGCGAAGAGAAATTTGGACAGGATCAACATGATGGACAGGATATTCTCCGCGCGCCAGATCATGTTCATCCTGTAAATCCTGTCAGAAAAAAGCAGGCCACAGATCGGCACAGATTTCGTACGAGCATCCGTGAAGATCAGTGTAAATCGGTGGCTCATTCAAAATGGGAATGAATGTAGTACTATCGCCGCAGGAAACTGTATCGAAACCAGCGTTTGATTTGTTTCCAACGATCCTTGGTTTTTTGAGTCGCCAAGTTGGTCTTGCCGACGGCCATTCCGCCCGCATCCGGGCTCAGGTTTTGCTTCCCGCAAGCCACGCAAAAGCTGACTCCATTTGGCAATGGGTCAAGGCAGCCAAAACACTTTCTGGTCAGAGGTTGTTGGTCATATTTTTGTTCTCGATCGATTTGAGTGCTCCCAAAGTCAGTCAATCAGCTTTACCGACTTGAATTCGATGAACGCCATCGAATCTTGGCGCCTATTTCAAAAATTTCCCGCATCGGTCGATGTGACCGATGCAGACTCGGCGAATTGCTTCGACGCGTCGGTTTCATCGTCCTGTGAACCTTCGACGTTTCACGCCGAAGGCAATTTGGCGATGCCAACTCCATCGGTCATAACAGTTGGATGTCATCCGAAGATCCAAATAACTAGCGACCCAAGCGACAGCCACGGACATTCAAAAGCAAGTTTCACATTTGCTCCAAGTCACCGGTTGGTTACATCCAAACGGACGAGAACGAATCAACGTTTGAGATCAATCACCATGAAATTGAGCATCAGCAAATTGCACAACGATTTGATCCGACGTTTTAAGTAGGGAAGGACAGCTGATTCAAACCAAGGGTTGTTTTTAAACCAACGAAAATTTCTTGGACTGGGGTGTGGAAGAGGAATGAAGGATGGACGGTAGTCTTTCCAAGCTGGAACGGTCTCGGTCAAGTTGGGCTGACTTGCGTCTCCCAGAAATGAAGCTTGAGCATATTGTCCAACCAATAAAGTCAGCTTCACATTCGTGAGTTTGGACAAAACTCAATCATGCCATAACTCCGCACATTCCGCGCGGGGAGGCAGGTCCCCTGACTTACCTTTGCTGGGATAGCAAAATCCCATCGGTACAATGGCAACCAATTGGTCTTTGTAGAATAGATTACGCGACAGCCCCATCCATTCCCGCAATCGGTCTCCACTTGGATCATCCCAAGCTACTCCACTTTCGTGAACCCGTCGTCCGGGAGCTTGCCCAACGCCGTGAAGAGTTTACACCCGCTAAAAATGGGCTTTTCATGTTAATCACATTATGAAAAAAGGTCAGATTCCCCCATAACACCTAACTGAAAACGATTCAGTCGGAAAGGAATCTGACCATGTCTCGACGGCAAC
>CALFWL010000116.1 GCA_937928215.1 uncultured Pirellulaceae bacterium
ACATACATCACGCTTTACGCAGAGAAGAAAGTTAAGCTGATTTGCAAAACTTATTTGTTGCAGGCCAACGACACGATGATGCCAATCGTCAACATCCGAAAAGTTTGTGCGTGACTGGCGAATTTGAACGAGCAAGGTGGCAAATCTGTTCGCGAGAATCGTTGCAACCGGAACGTTCGATACAAAGTCAGTTCGCGGTTGTAAGGATTTCGCGGTTGTCAAAAATCAGCATAAGTGTCGCATTGTGCTGGGGCTTCGATGAAGCTCAGCTTGCGAGTATACGACGGACTCAATGGCGTACACCGTGTGTAGGGAGTTCGTTTGTTGGGATCACATCGGGCCACGCGGATGCAATGCCTTCACTGCTCCATCCTCCCAGCCTTCACCGTAGGGCTCGGCCAGGCTCCGAGATACTTTTAAGCTTTGCATCGCTGGTTCCCACGGTCGCGTTCAATCGGCCGCAACCGCTTTAGCACTCGCGAAACAACAAACTGCTGATTTGTAAGACGATGAGGCGGTGACGTACGTGGGTTTCGAGTACTCGAATCCGTCATTGACTTCTTGGCGAGTGCTTATGCACCAGCGGTGTCTAAGTAGGGGTCCTGCCCCATTTCTCGCTGTAGCTCGTGACGTAGTTGTTCTCGGTAGAGCAACATCTTCCGCGAGCGAAAATGGTCACGCTCGATTTTCGCTTGACTTCGACGAAACAGGCTGGCGTGCCGACCGACCGCCTGAGAAGGCATTTTTCGATGCTTGAGCAAACGCTGATGGGCCGTATGAGATAGTCCGGTTTCCAGAATTTCATCTTCGAGCGACATGAACTGACGGAAGGTGCCCGGATCGCCCTGCCGACCGCAACGCCCGATCAGTTGGCGATCGATTCGTGATGATTCATGCAATTCAGTGCAGATGACATGCAGTCCGCCAAGCTTCAGAGATTCCTCCGGCAGTTTGATATCGGTTCCTCGACCCGCCATGTTTGTTGCGACGGTGACGCGTCCGGGCTGACCGGCTTCCGCCACGATTTGAGCCTCTCGGGCTAGGTGTCGCGCGTTGAGGACTTCGTGCTGGACGCCTCGCGATTCCAGAATCGTTGAGAGGATTTCCGACTTGTCGATCGATCGCGTTCCCACTAGCACAGGGCGACCCTTTTCATGAACCCGGATGATTTCGTCCGCGACGGCTTCCCATTTTTTCGATTCCGTCCCAAACACCAAGTCTGGCCAACGCTCTCGCTTGGGCGGTCGATTGGTTGGAACGTCGACGACACGTACCTTGTAAATTTTTCTCAGCTCGGCAGCTGAGTTTGCAGCGGTTCCGGTCATTCCCGCCAGTCGGTTGTAACGCAGAAAAAGATCTTGCAGTGTGATTCGCGCGGACTCGCCACTGTCAACGCTGACCATAAGCCCTTCTCTCGCTTCGATCGCCTGATGGATTCCCGATCGCCATTTTCGCCCTTCGGCCAGACGCCCCGTAAACTCGTCGACGATAACCACCTCGCCATCGCGGACCACATACTGCCGATCGCGCACGTAGTTTTGGTTCACGAACAACGCCTGCTGGACCTGATCGTAGATGTCGATCATCGGTACCTTGTTGAGCAAAGGTGGTTTGGGAAGTTTCCTGGCCAGTTTGCGACCTGCCGGCAATAACTGGATCTGCTGCGAGGCTTCATCGATCTTGAAGTCTTGTTTTTCCTCGAATCGATCCGCAATTTCAGACGCCCAGCGATAGAGGGCTTCCTCGGCCATCGCGATTTCACCGGGAGCACTACTGACGATCAAAGGCGTTCTTGCTTCATCGATCAGGATGCTGTCCGCTTCATCGACCAACACAAAATTTAGTTCACGCTGAACGGGACGTGAGGACCCATCGTCTGCTTCGTCACCCACCAACGTCGCGATCTTACAAGCGGATCCACCATCCATTCTTCGCTGCAACAGTCGGTCTCGTAAAAAGTCGAAACCGATTTCCTTGGCGGTCGAGTACGTGATGTCCGCGTGGTATGCCGCCTGGCGTGCGGGACGAGGCGTATCGCTTTGCACGACTCCGACGGTCAGGCCCAGTGCTTCGTAGATAGGTTTCATCAGTTCCGCGTCCCTTGCGGCAAGGTAATCATTGGCCGTCGCCAAGTGAGCCCCTTTGCCCTCGAGCGCGGCGAGGTACATCGGTAGCGTTGCGGTCAACGTCTTGCCTTCGCCTGTTTGCATGACGGCGACGCTGCCATGATGAATGGCGACGCCACCGAGCAGCTGAACGGGATAGTGCTGCATTCCCAGCATCCGACGGCCAGCTTCTCGAACCAGTGCGTAGGCCTCGGTCAGCAGGCGTTCCAGCTTCTCGCCACTGCGAGCCCGATATTTGAGAGAAAGGCTCAGCTTGCGAAGCTGTTGGTCAGATTGAGATGCGAGATTCTCCGATCGCTTCTGGGCCAGCATCGCGGTGCGTCGCCAGAGCTGCAACATGGCTTGATCGCGAGAACGCCAAATCGAAGTGAGCAGAAACAAGCGACGCCCCTGACGCTGAGATGAAAAGAGTTGGCTGAATCACAAGCGAAAAATCTGTTTCGGAGCGTTGCGACAAATAGTTGTTGCTTTTCGCCCCGCGAAAGTTGAGGAAAAGTTGGGCGAAGCGGTTCTTTCGCCAAGCGAAAAACGACTTTAATGAACCGCCCGGTCCTTAGCGGTTCAGCTCGTTTCGGCTGGCGGTCAACTCTCGATCTGTCCATCCGCCCGATCCGTTTGAGGGGACGCCTGTCGTTGTTGACTGAGCCAGCACGGTGGGAGCGGATTGGCGAAGCGTGGGCGTGCCGTAATAAAACTGTTGAGCGGGTTGTCGAGCGATCACAGGTCGGCCGTTGTAAACCGCTGGAGCCGGTTGGGTGTACGCAACAGGCTGGCTGTAAGTATTCGGATAGACGGGGGTTCGAGCGAGTTGCTCCTGAGCCAGTCGCTGACCTGATCCATTGTTGATGAACCCGGCGCGGGCGCGAACGTTTGACGCGTCGGTCGCGGGCAATCGAGTCGGATCAAGTTGCTCGTTGGATCGAGTGCTCGCGTAGTCAATCGATGAAACGACCGAACGAGCCGTTGGAGCGGACGTGAGTTGTGATTGTGGTGCGACGGGGCTCGGCCGCGCCGTTGAGGTGGTGCTGGAAAGATTGTTGCCTCCGGTCGGCCGCCAGCCGTTCTGTTGGTTGATGTTCGTTCCACCATTGCTTCCTGTTGGAACCGGGGCACGGCGGCTTGGATCGACCAAGTACGATGGCAGGTTTGCCGTTGCGTTTGGATTCGGGCCGCCCGGTACGTAATACGCCGGATTTCCATTGGCCGATGGGATTTGCAAACTGTAGGTCGGCGGCGGGGCGATCGTGGGCGAGTAGGCATAGCCGTTGCCATAGCCTGTGCAGGCACGATTACAGTTCCGGCATCCGCCGACAAAAATCATCGCGAAGCAGATCAGCGCGACGGTGGTGCCAGCAGAAAACGGCAAAAACGTTGGGTTACGGCTCATCGCAACTTTCCTGTTACGCGACAAAAAACGATTCAATTCGGTCGGACGTTAGCAATTTCAGTGATTGAGGCAAGATCAATGTGGCTCGACCGCTCACGACTGCCAGCGTTTTTGGAAGCATTCTCGGTCGGGCCTCGCGCGCCAGCGACTAGATTCAATCTCGTTTTTTCCTTCAATTCCCGGTCGATTTGCCTTCGAGCAACGGTTTGGTAATCCATCGAACACAATTCGGTGAGAACTTGCATCTATACTCTTGGCAGGGAATCACGGGTCGGAGTAAGTTTTCTAACTTAACCGGCGTCAACTATCAGTCCGGACGGATCGAACCTGATCATCCACTCACCGCGTATGACTCACGAGGAAGCAATGAGCGAAAACTACTGGTTTATCAAGAAGTGCAATTTGTTCACGCACTTGTCGTCCGCCGATATCGCGGGTTTAGAGTCTCGTGCACGGATGCGGAAGCTGAAGCGAAGCGAGCCTGTGTATTTTCCGCATGAGGAGGCAGACGGGATCTTGCTGGTGACAGAAGGGCGAGTCAAAATCTGCCACACAACGCCTGATGGAAAACAGTCGATTCTTGGCTTTGTCGATGCCGGGGAGATTTTTGGCGAGTTATCGCTTGTTAGCGATCAGCCCAGAAATGAGTACGCTGAAACGACCGAGAAGACGACGCTGGTCTTGTTGCCAAAGCGCGAGCTGACTCTTGTCACGCAGAAGTACCCTTCCATCGCGTTGGGCGTTTCAAAGCTGATTGGGATGAGACGCCAGCGGATTGAGCGACGACTTCGCAATCTTTTGTTCCGTTCCAACCGTGAACGAATCATTCACCTGCTGCTGGAGCTGACGGAAAAATACGGCCAGCGGGTTGATGATGGAGTGCATCTGGGAATTCGGTTGTCTCATCAGGATATGGCCAGCATCATCGGTAGCACTCGCGAAACGGTGACGGTCGTGCTGGGCCAGCTGCAGGCTGAGGGATTGGTTGTGATCTCGCGGCGGCGGCTGACGCTGACGAATTTGGAATCGCTGGCCAAGGAGGTAAACGAGCCCTGCCCTTTGTTGCCCAGCGAGAAGGTGGTGGAATTCAGTATGATGCCTAACCTATCAAGCAGTTTTTGAACAATTTAACGACAATCATCGAGCATTCGACGCGTTGTGTAACAAAGTTTACTGATCGGTTCATTCATTCAAGTCTAAGCTGGTCCTGATCGATACCACTTCCAACTTATCCTCCCTTGACGCAATTTTGATTATGAGTTCAACCAACAAATCTTGGGATGACTGCGAGCCGGGCGTCATTGGGCAAATGGTGTCTGTGCAGCAAACCGCCAAGTCTGAAGTCAGTCGCCGCCGAGCATTGAATGTGATTGCGGCCGGGTCAGTCGGCTGCGTGGCGGCATTTGTGTATGCAAGATCCGGTCGCCCGAAGGCAACGCCTGCCACTCAAATTGCCTGTAGCAAAGTTCACGAAAAACTGCAGGACTTTGTTGACAACAAGATCGCTGATCGTTATTTGCTAGGCGTGATCAGCCGGCACTTGTTCGTTTGCGCCGATTGCCAGAAGGCGTATCAAGGGATGATCGACGGAGACGATTTCTTGTGCGGCAATGAGCAGCAGGAAGCGTAACCATTAAGCATTTCAATGTCGGAGATACGATCTTCGTCGACGCTGCGACACCTGCTGGTAATTCACGTGACAACACTGAGCAAAAATGCAACGTGTTTTCGCGTTATTTATCTGCGATCAGAGTGATTCGCAACCAAACGCGGGGAAATTGGCGGACGAGTGTTCGTTTTACGCCAGAGAAAATTGTCCAATTGGGCCAAATTCCTGATTGATGATTGTATCCCGAGCATCAAACGCGTTGTCGGTCTGTGGTAGCCGATAGACTTGCAAAATGTTGTTGAACCGTCGCTCGGCACAAAGTTTTTCGACTCGTTCTTGGCGAGTCATGGAAAACAGCTTGGATTGATCGACATCGAACTGGCGACCATCGATCATCATCACCCGTACTCGATCCGCATCGATCGACTTGATGGGAATGCATAAAAGCTCGCATCCACTGAACCGCATGAACGTGTTTAGCAGCATTGCAGATGTCGCGTCGTCGTCCAGCGGAGCTGCCTCACTGCGTCGAATTCCAATCGCGTAAAGATTTTCAGCCTGTCGCGTAACGCTACGACAGACTCCCTCCACGGTTTCAGAGTCGTAGGTGACGCGAACCGGTTGGTTCAAAGATAATGCCAGCAGGGGAACGGACCCGATGCGAATGCCACCGATCGATTCGTCCAAAAGCTGGGCCTCATAAGTCTCTTGGCCCAGTGCGACCTGGCAGGTGACTTCGCTCACATTCAGGCGAAGGTATTTTCTTCGTTCTTGACTCATTTGACTCGGATCAAAATAGAACGTTCTTGAAATGCAGTCGAGTCAGGTTATTGAATCAACTCCAAGAAATCAGCTCATTGCTGAATCCGTCAGAATCGTAGGTTGCTGTAAGCAGCAAACGTCGGCGAGCTGAAAAATTTGGCCGAATTTTCAGCCATCGGTGATGTCTCGAACTCAAGCGAAAGCGTTTCGACTCGGGGAACTTTCGGATTATTCCGATTTGATGTGTTGTAAGGAGAATCTGTCCGGGCAGAACGCTATCCTAAAAATGTTCCGCTTCAAACGCCGCCCAATCTGTCGGCTCAGAAAGATCGATGAATGGAACTTGAGGAGCGTCACCAAAATATTTCTGCGCCGCAGCCGTGTTGATGATAACGATGCGTTCTTTCGGATCGATCACTTTTTCGGCGAGCAATTTTTCAAGCGCTCCAATGCACGTGGCAGCTTCAGGGCAGATCATCACGCCTTCTGCCGACGCAACCGTTTTTTGCCATTCACGCAGGCGAGATTCTTCGACCGCCAACGCTGCCCCGCCGCTTTCTCGCAAGGTATCAAGAACCATAAAGTCACCCAGTGCGGTGGGAACCCGAATTCCCGAAGCGATCGTGCAGGCGTTTTCGTGTCGCTTCGCAAATCGATCGCCATTGTCAAATGCAGTAACCAGAGGACAGCATCCGTCTGATTGGACTGCATACATTCGCGGCATCGTTTGCGATTCGAGGAAACCCATTTCTTCAAGCTCCTTGAACGCTTTCCACATCGCGATCAGTGCGGTGCCACCGCCGGTTGGATACAGAATCACGTCGGGAAGTTTCCAGTCGAACTGTTCGGCCAGTTCCAGCCCCATCGTTTTCTTTCCCTCCAGCCGATAGGGTTCCTTCAGCGTTGAAATGTCAAACCACAGGCCACGATCATGGCCTTCGCGAATTCGTTTGCCGCTTTGGTCGATCAAGCCGTTTGTTTCAAACAGTTTAGCTCCCGCGAAGTAGCATTCACTTCGGTTGGCGACGGGCGTGTCGTGTGGCATGAAGCAAACCGATTCGATTCCTCCACGAGCTGCATACATGGCCATCGCGCCACCCGCATTGCCGTTGCTGGCCATGGCGATGCGAGTCTGACCAAAATGCCTCGCCATCGTGACGGCCAGTGACAGTCCGCGGCACTTGAAACTGCAAGTCGGCAATTGAGACTCATCCTTGATCCACAGATGTCGCACGCCACTTTGTTCGGCCAATCGCGAACACTTGATCATCGGGCTCATGAACTTGTTCAACGAAACCGGTTCGATTTCGTCACCGACGGGCAGCAGTTCCCGGTAACGCCACATGTCTGGCCTACGAGCCGCAAGAACCGATTTGCTCATTGCTCCTGCGACGCCGTCCAAATCATACCGCGACCAAAGTGGGCGGTTGTCGTGCATCGTCTGGAGCTGATCGGCAGGAAGTTCAATCGACGGATCGATCGCGCTTTGGAAGTGAGTAATAAAGCGGGCCATTCACGCTCTCTATG
Organism: uncultured Pirellulaceae bacterium; assembly: GCA_937928215.1. GTDB lineage: Bacteria > Planctomycetota > Planctomycetia > Pirellulales > Pirellulaceae > Mariniblastus. The sequence continues at coordinate 7,412 of CALFWL010000116.1, forward strand.
GTCGTCGCGGTCAGCCGACTGCATTTTTTTCAGAGATGAAGTTGCAGTCGTGCAAGGAATGTAACATATTGTTCAGAAATGGTTCACAATGAAAACCCACCCTCTGAGCCACTCGGCGAATCTGAACGCCCGGTCGAAGCGACTTTTGTGCCTAACCCTAATCAAGAGGACGAAAGCGAACGTCACGGAGACCGCGGTGCCAGTTCGACCATCGTGACGGCTCAGCTGGTCCTGGAAGATTCGGGAAATGGTGGCGTCGAGTTGCCTCAGCCGAATCTCGCCGCAACAGGAGGCGCGATCGCGTCGGTTGTGCTGGGGGCGTGGTCGATCATCGGTGCGACGGTCACGGCCTACAGCGTGATTAACGCGTTTTTGGGGCTGGCGTTAGGTTGTTGGGGGGTCTCGTCAGGCGTCCGCTGGCCATGGCTGGGCATCGCGTTGTCGATCGTTGGGATCGTATCTTGCGCGGTCGCGGCCGCTGGATGGTAAGTCCCGGTAACCTTGAATTTTTCTCATCAACGGCGAACGAATTCGCGATTCAAGCTGTGTTCGCGAACTATTTGACGCAATGGCGGCGACTTGGTTTCGCCCGACTTGATTTTGAATCGTTTCTCATTGGTCCCGCAGATGTGTCCGAAAAACATCGCCTGTGGACGATGCCATTGACGCCGAGTCACGATGGTTCATCACATGGGACCGCCCTGTCCTGCCGAGGATTGCTCGTTGATCCGAATTGATGATCAACGAAGTTAGCTGGTTTGCCAATGCGGCCGAATCATTGGGCGTCGCCAGTATGCCGCCGCCTGATGAACCGATCAGTTCAGGAAACGCGCCGTGATTTGACGCGATGACAGGAACGCCAGCGGCCATCGCCTCGAGCGCGTACAAACCCTTGGGCTCCTGATACAGCGTTGGTACGCAGAACAAGTCAATGCTATTCAAGAAGTCCAGCTTTTGCTGCCGATCAACCGCACCCAGATATTCGTACCGCCCACGCCAGCCAGCCGCATCCAGCTTCGCCCATTGTTCGTCCGCGTAGGCTTGATGTTCGGGGCCGAGCCAACCGGCAACGTTCAAATGCAGCGGTGGCAATTCGCCAAGGTCCAAGCGAAGCAGTGCATCGACTAGGTTTGAAAGACCTTTCTCGGGAGCCAAGCGAGCAAGATAGCCAATGGTGACCCGCTCTGACCGGTTCGCTGGCTCAATTGATGCGGTCGACGACGCGACCTTCGGATTTTTGAAATCGTCCGTATCGATTCCCAGGGGTGTGACGTGGAACTTCTCGATCGGAATCGCAAAGTACTCTGCCATGTAGTCTCGGAAGAAATCAGAATGCACGATGAATCCATCAACCATGTTTACGATTTGATGGATTCGTTTCATGCAGCGAGACCGCCAAGGTTCCTGTAAACTGTCCAGAAAAACGTCGTCGCCTTGCAACGTGACCAGAATCGGCACGTCCAGGCGTTTTTTGATTGACTCGATGCAGCCGCCAATCAGAGCGTTGCTGAACACGATCAGGTCGGGCCGTTGCTGTTCCAGCCAGCCACACATTCGTTTCACTTCTTTCCGTTGATTTCCTTTCTCGCCCATCAGCATCGAATGAGCCAGCGATCCCAGTGTCTTCGCATCGGTGTTCATCGCCGTCGAGGTGACTCGTTTGATCAAGCCCGGACGGTCTAGGAACGAATCGATCCATGCGGGCAAGTGTCGGAAGAGTGGCAACTTCTGTTGGAGGTACACGTTCACGCCTCCAAACAGCACATGATCAACGCTCACGTCCGTTTCATCGGTGCGAATGGGCGTGTAAGTCGGAACCAGCTGTACGTGCCAACCTGACTTGAGCAAGGCCCTCGCCAGCGCGTTGTCGTGCAGACAGCTGCCACAGAACATGCCACCAGCGCCGGCGGTCAGGTAGATGATTTTCTCGCCAGTTTTCGCGCCAATTGAGCCGGTCATGACAGAGCAGAAAAAGTCTTCGGGTCGGAATCTTCTATCATAGAGTTTACGAGCCGGTTTGGCTTCAAGGTTCACTGCACGGACCAGAACGTACGGTTTTTTGGGTTTCTGTGAGCCGGCGAATTCTCTTGCTTTGCGCGTGACCGAAGAGTACACTAATTTCATGGGTTACGTCCGTTCGACAACTCGATGGCTGACAGTGTTCATTTTGAATGTCGCTGTGCTGCTGCTACCGGTGCTCTCGATGCCAACGTGCTGTTGCGCGGGGTCGGTCGAGGGTGTGGCGATCGATGGCTGTTGTTGCTGTTCGGTCGATGTGAGTTCAAGCCATTCGCGATGCTGCTGCTCGTTGACGGCGGACGACGATTTGGCCGCCGGTTCTTCTTGTGATGGCCACTGTCGTTGCGACGATTCGAACATCACTCGTGCCATCGTCAAACTACCTCATGATAATCAGCAATTCGTCCGGTCTTTGGACTGGAGCTATATTCCACCGAGCATTGATTGCTCGATTGTGCGATCGGTTCAGCGACCACCTTTTGCTGATTCGCACAATATTCGGCAAGCTGTTCTGGCCGTCTGGCTGAAGTAAACCCGAACTCGAAATTGAATTTTTACAACAATTTTAGTTTCTTGGGATTTTTTACCATGTCGAAAAAACTTCTGGCATCCATTGCCATTGTTGCCGC
>CALFWL010000117.1 GCA_937928215.1 uncultured Pirellulaceae bacterium
GGGCTCGCAAGCTCACTGACCCCCAAATCCTAAGTTGTTTCACGCACTGGTCACGCAACGCCCACGCAACTTTCGCGGAGCGAAAGGCGACTCAGCAAGAATACGTGAAGGATGGAGTCGCGTTGATCGATTCGGTGTGGAACATCGAAAAATTATCGTTTGAAGTCGCTCGCTTGAAGTCGCCCAACAACTTTTATGACAACACGTTGTGTGCATCGTACCGCCGTCGTTGCAAGTGCCTCTAGCTTTCTCTATGCCGCTTGCAGCGATCGAGTATGCTCGGCCCAGTTGATCCAATCAGTGACTTCAGCAAGATCAGGCTTCTTCCCCGATCGAATGATCTTCAGTCCTTCCTTGGTGTCCGAAAATGGACCGACGACATCAAACAGAGCCTCGGGGGCCATCGCCGCTAACTCGCCGGGCTCGGTCACGCCACACGCAACCAGTAACTGGGCATCATGTCCTCGCAAGTTGGGAATGCGACAGACCAAGCGAGTCTGATGCTGCCATGTTCGCAACAGGTCGGCAGAAAGACGCTTGTATTTCAAACGCGTTGACATAGATTCTGCGGTCTGGCGAAGGAAGTCAGCAACTGTGATGACACCAATTTTTTCGAAGCGTTCCGCCGTCTTTGGCCCGATCGAAGGTGCGGCCTCAAGGTCGTCGTTCAGGTTCAGATAGAATTTCAAATCGGTATCGCTCGCTTTGGCGCTGCGGTTCGAATTCGATTCCGCAGTCGTTCGCGTTTGACCGTTTTGTGACTCGATAGGTCGCAAAGCAGCCGACTGGCGATTACGGTTGTCGCGGTCGAGATTTCCGTGGTCCATGCGTTGACGTTGGGGATAATTGGTGACGCGGTAGGTTTCCGCGCGACCATCGACTGACCGAGGGTTGCCGGTGCGGCCGTTTGAGGTTTGCCAGCTGTTCGCCCTGCTTGATCTTGAACTGCGACTCTGGCGAGGCCGCCGGCTCCAGCGTGAACGGTTACTGGATGCTGAACGATGCCAACCTGCGGCGCGATCGCGATGGAAGGAAGTCCAGCGACCCTCGGTCGAGGTTGCTCGCTGAAAACGCTGACCCTCGGCAGAGTCAATAAACTGTCGAACCTGAGCGACCAGACGATCGACATCAAATTCAAGCAACACCTCGGGATCGAAAATTCCAATCGCGACCATCAATTTCGCCTCCTCTGCCGACATGCTGGGCACTGACCAGTAGATCAACGTTTCAGCCTGAATGGTTTCGATTTGTTGAGCGGTCAGACTGGATTGCGCCAACGCGCTGCCGAGCTGTTCAAGGTCCAAAGCGAGCAACTGTTCGACGGTGGTGACTCCGGCATCGTGAAAGTCACCCAAGGTCGGTAAAGCGAACAGGCCCGTTGAATCGAGTGACATCGAGTCAATGGCAACGGGGGTTGGGTTCGCTGTACGATCTGCAAATGCTCGTGCTGTCGTCGCCTGTACGGTTGGTTCAGATTCACGGTGACGATTTGGTCGATTCAATGGAGACCACGGCAATCGAAAATCACCATCGGGCTCGGCAACATCTGAGATGGAAGCTGGCCCGATGCTGGCCGGGTTGACCGAGTACTTGGACAGCGGGTAAGGACGGTGGTAGCCGGTAACATGGTGCTGATGATTTTCCACGAAATGCGGATCTCGTTGGGCATCGGATGGCACTTGAACCGCGTAGCGGTCATCAGGAATTCGTACCGGAGGCGTTCGCAGCGGAGCGTCATGCGGTGTTGTTGTCGGCATGGCGGGCGGCAGCTCAAACACGGGCATCGTAGGCAGACGGTCAGCCAGATAGCGATGTTGGCTGAGCAGGATGATTTGCTGGGAATGTTGTCGGCAAAACTTGTCTAGCGTTTGAAGCGTTGCCGTAACGTGATCCGGGCCGATGTGAACAAACGAATCGTCGACGATGATCGGCATCTCGATAGACGAATTTCCAAGCGAGGCTACCGTCGCCAACGCCATGCTCAGGTAGACATGGTCTTGCGCCGCCTGATCGATTCCGGTGAAGTTATGAACACGTCCCAGCGAGTCACGAATCTGCAAGTCGAGTTGATGCAGTGGGTTGTTGTCATGGCCGTTGTACTGTGACAGGAACACTTGAGTCATCTCACCTTGAGTCATCTGGCTCAGCAGCTGCCCCGCGTGGATCAGGATCGGACTTGGCTGGATGACCGGCAATCCGTTGAGTTCATTCAACTGTTGGCGAATCGAGCGTTCTTCTGCCTCCAGTGATTGCACGTCACCGTCCAATCGCCGCAGCTCCTCTTCAAGCGATCTGACATCGACAACAGAGATTGACTCGCGTTGTTGAATCAAACTGGAAAGCTGACGATCTAGATCAGCGCTGTCGGTTGTCGCTTGGTTCAAGCTGGCGACAATCGTGGCTCGGTCGAGGTGCAATTGAGACAACCGCGCCCGTTCGGTCGAAAGATCGGGGATGAACTGGGTTGTCGTTGGAGCAGCGGACCGTATGTCTCCGATGAATCGGCGTCTGGCTGCGAGGTAGCCTTCATGGGCCGCACATTGACAAAATGCCTGCTCGGATCGTTGGATCGCGTCGGCTCCGGCTGGATCAACGGCTCGAATTTCATCGATCACCTGCTGGCGACGCTGAACCAGACGAGCCGTGTTTTCGCCCATCTCATGGTAGCAACGTCGAAGTTGCTTCAGTTCGACGGCAGCGGCTCGTTGGCGAATGTGTTTGTACTGACTGGAGAGTTCAGCACACAGAGAATACAAATCCTCTCGCATCTGGCGGCAGATATCCTCGACAGCATTCGCCATCTGAGTCACATCGATCTGGGATGCCGTTGTGCCCGACCAACGAGCGGCCGTTTGCTCCGCCTGATCGACTCGTGATTCCAGACCGATCAGAATCTCGCGAGCGTTGTGGTACGGATGTTCGTCGGATTCGAGCGTCATCTCGTTCCAGACAATCATTTCGTCTTTCAATCGCACTCGTTGGTGTTGGACATCCGATTGCACGTGCCGCCAACGCTCCAGCTGTTGATCAACTTCATCCAGACGCTGGTACAGATGCTTGAAGCTGTCAGATGCCGGTTGGCTTGCTGCCTGAGTGACGTAACTGGTTGCAGCACGATCGATAGTCAATTGAAGCGTCTGAATCTGCTGATCGATGGTTGCCAGTTCTGATTCGAGTTGCGAACGATTCAACTGATTCAGCTGGAAAGTCACGTGATCGATTTGTTGGTTCAACTCGATCAGCCGCGCTTGGTCGGTTTGCTTGAGCGAGATTTCTCCTGCGATTCGGTTACGCGTCTGGTTCAGTGTTTCCGCCGATGCGTGCAACTGAGCCAGCCTGTCGGTCAACTGACGAATCTGAGGCTGATGGTCGATGCGTGCGGTCGAGTCCGCCGCTTCGGGCCCAATCGCGACCGAGAATTTTTCGTGCAGCAGGCGAGCCAGATCATGTCGTTTTTGAGTGGACTCGCGCAGGCTGAAGTTGAACAAGGTATCGTGCATGGCTGGTGTGATCGCGCCTGTCATCTGAGCGACTGAAGAAACGGGCAAACGACCGTTCTGAAGCGTTTCAATCTGGACACCTCGCGACAAATCTGCCGGCTGTCGAAGCACGCAAGAACCTCGGTCGCTTGAGCACGCAGCGTGGCCGCTGGCGGTCGTCGTATGGCGTGACTCCGGCTGCAGCAGTTGGCTCAGGAACGCACTCAGGAAAGTCTTACCGGCTCCGTTTTCACCGTAGATAAAGTTCAATCCACGATCGAGTGGGCCAAATTGGAAACGTCCCAAGCGAGTGTTGCCTTCAATGGCAATTTCTGTCAGCTTCATTGCTTAACTCCATGTATTTTCTGGTTCGCCGGGTACCAAAGCGAACACGATTGGACAAAAAAATTTAGTCCAACCCATTTGATCCACCTAGGTCAGTTTGCCTCGCTCAACTGCTAGCATGTTGCATCGAGTGTCGGCGCTGTAGGCAGACCGGTTTTCGCCCATTCCTCAGTTTTGTTTTTTCGTAACGGTACGTTTTGTGGCTATCTATTACGCTCGTTTGTTAATGCTGATCGCGGTGATCGTCGGCATCGTCGCGATAATCGGTTCGCTGCTGCCGCGTTCGTACGATTTCGAGTCCGTCGCGGTGATCGATGCTGCGCCTGAAAGCGTGTTCGAGAAAGTGAACACGATGAAGTCGTGGCAAGAGTGGAGCCAATGGAGTCCTCAGCAAGTTGAGGATCTTCGCGTGGAGTACTCGGGCACGCCGGCGGGAGTCGGAGCGGCTCAGGCATGGACCGACCCGCGTGGCAACGGAAAGCTGTGGATTGTCGAGAGCATCCCAAACCTGAAGGTCGCCTATCGGCTGGAGTTCGCCGGATTCCCCGAGATGACCAGTTCGATCGAGCTGCTACCCATCGACGATGAGCCGGGCGAGCCAAAGAAAACGAAGGTTGTCTGGTCCAGCCAAGGAACTTTGCCAAGCGGACCATTCTATGGATTCTTCAGTCCGTTTTTCGCCAGCGGCATGAAGCACCAATATGACGCTAGCCTCGCTCGGTTGAAGGAATTGGTTCAATTAGAGAAACCGGATGAGGAACAGAAGCTTTAGTTCGACTTTCGCCGAAGTTGATTCGAGCGGTTTCTTAAAGTCGTCTTTTGCTCCGCGAAAGCAATGTTCCAGAAAGCAACGTTCCATCTAGGTTTCGTGGAGCAAAAGACGGCTTCTGTTTGTCGCACGCTTCTATAAAACCATGCTCTTTCCAATCTAAATCGCCGCCCGATGGATTGCATTTGCTCAGCCCGAACTTTTAATCGTCACGAAGCATTCGTGTCGGCGTAGAAAAAACGGTTCAGATAAAATGCCGTTGCTGCCATGACGATTAACACGGCAGCGGCTGCCCACGCTGTTTTCCGGATCAATGGAAATGCGGCCTGCTCCACCCCGATCGCAATAAACGCCCAAGCCAACGTCAGACTGAACGGGCCGCCTTGGCGTTCGATCATTAAGGCACCGACGATCGTCAGGCAGGCAATCACCATCAACGTCACGATCTGGGCGACTTCGGCTTGAACCAGAATCCCATTTTCCCGCAGGGCGAGTGCCGTGCTGATCGCCATCGCGGCGCTAATCCAGCCCAAATAAAGCGAAGGCGGAAGGTACCACCCGCGTGGTCGTCGGTGGTCGGAACCAATCGTGTTGATGTGCCGTCGCAGGCAAATCTGAGCAGCAATCAGAGCAAGCAAGTGTACGGCAATGTCAATCCAAGATGCGGTATCAGACGCGTACAGGCTGATCGGCACGAAAGCGATCGAAGCCGCACCGGCTACTAACAACCATTGGGTGGCCCATCGTAACGATCCAGTCCATTCGTGCGGATGGCGGATCAGATCCATCGCAAAACCAATCATTCCAAAAAAGATCAGACTCCAGATAATCGGAAACGCATATCCTGCCGCATCGATCCGAGTATCAGGCATGTTGCGAAACTGTTCGGCTCCTCCAGGAAACCAACGCGAGCCAAAATTCACGACCGTTACAACGACAAACATCACCAGTAGGGCTCTGGGCAACCAGCGGCTGGATGATTGAATGGTTGAATCAAGCGGCTTCATGTTGTTTTGCAACGGTGGACAGACAGGGCAGGAGGGTAACAACTCGGTTGCGACTAAGTCGGTAAATTTTAGTCGTTGCCATGTTGACTGTCATCCGGACCGACATTCGCCCAAGTTGCAGCCGCTCTTGATTCGATTTATCATCGACTAGGAACATTGAGGAATCCCATTTGACAACTTATTTGCACCCCAGTTGAGACGCATGATTGATACTTCGAAAGTCAAGGAACGGCGCGAACTGCGCTTCGAAACCATCGACGATTGCCTGGCAGAAGTCGATCGAATCGCTGAAGCTGACCGTCGGGGCGAACTGAAGACGTTAGGGAACTGGACTGCGGGTCAAAATTTGAGCCATCTGGCTGCGTGGGTCGAGTACGGATGGGACGGCTACCCGATGGGCAAGCCACCTTTGCCCGTGCGGCTGGTCATGCGTTTCATGTTGGGCCGCATTTTGAAAAAGGGCATGACCGCCGGTGTGAAAATCCCCGGGATCGAAGGAGGAACACTCGGTGCGGAACGGATGGAGACTCAAGTTGCGGTCGAGCGTTATCGGGCGGCGTTGAATCGCCTGAAGTCGGGCGAACAGGCAAATTACGACAGCCCGGCGTTTGGGAAGATGGATCACGCGACGCGAGTTCAATTGAACCTTCGGCACGCCGAGCTGCATCTCGGTTTTCTCAAATAGTACAGCGAAAAACCCGCGATTCGATATTTCTGAAAAAACTTGGCCCTTCGGTGACCTGTCCTACGCATTGAATTTCAGACAAACAAGCGTGGCTCAAACGTCACTTTCAACGAAATTCACAAGGGACAGAACAATGACAACGACTCGAATCATCACCGTAGCTTTCGCGGCAATCACAATCCTAACAGCCAACGCAAACGCTCAAACAGCAATTCAGTTGATCGATCAGCAAGGCAACCAAAAATCCGAAGAACTGATTCAAGGACAGATTGAAACGCGAGTCATGCCCGAGGCAGTGATCCAGCCACCGCCACCAGCTCCCAAGCTGGGCTTCACTGGCCAAATCGTTTACGGCCTTGGGATGCGAGTCCTTTCGGTCAGGTACGGCAGCCCGGCTCAGCGTGCGGGACTTGAGCACGGCGACGTAATCATCAGTGCCAACGGAATTCAAATCCGAAATCCGGGTGATCTAAGCCGAGCCTTGCGAAACGCCGCCCAGTACCAAAACGGCTCGGTCAACTTGTTCGTCAAGAACATCCGGGGCAATGCCTACCAAGGCAACGAGTACGTCAACGTCAACGCTCAATTGTTCGGAACGCCGATCGTCACCATGGGAGTTCCATCAAGCCAAGTGGTTGATAACTGATCAGAAATCGGAAGTCAGAACCAAGTGAAAGGGCGAGCAATCATGTTCGCTCTTTTTGCTGCGCGATTTGAAAGAAGACGCGGCTGAACAACCCTGCCAAACACGATTCAAGGTTTATGGTCTTGCGAAAATACAACGATCAACGGCAGCGGACGCGGTTACGCGATCTTCGACGTGAAACAATCTGCTGCCGCTCGCGGCGGTGCTGCAAGACTATCGGTTCACGCCAAACATGAAGGTGAAGCCACGAAGTCCAAAGTCATCTTGAGCCAAGAAGCCGGATCCTCCACTGTTGAACGTTTGGTTCATAAATCCGACTCGACCATAGACCGATCGGTTTTCCCCAATGCGCTGTTTGACTTGCAACGCCGTCAAAAATTCCAATGTGTTGATGATCTCATCCGTTCCAACTCGCTGTAGCAACTCGGAGCCCGGCCCTCGAATGAACTGATCTCGCTTGCCAAACATCAACGATCCGCCAACCTGAGTGATAAACTCCAGCGGCGTGTGTCCAACGGGGCGGTAGTACTCAAGCCGAATGCGAGGACCGAAAGCCCGCATGTTCGACCGAGTGTTCAGGCTTTGCAGAATCGTTCCGGCTCCGTCGGCAACCGTTGCGTCGACCTGATGATCGATTTCAGCCGCCTGAAAGCCAAACATGCCATTGATTCGAGTGATAGGCAGTTGCACTTCCTTGAAAACCGAAAAACCGTACGACTTTAGATTTAGCGTGTGAGCCCCCGAAATGGTTTGGGCAGCCGCCGTGGTGGAAATCTGCGAACTCAACGAGGCATCGGGCAGCGCGGCACGCAAGGAGGCGGATGAATTGGCTCCGCTGGTGAAAGACTGCACAAGCGAAGCCGTGCGAAGGTTGCGGTAGTCAACCTCGAAGCCCGGTCCGTACTTGGATTCGAATCCGAAACGTAGGTTCGGGATAAGTTCCGAGTCGAAATCAAAGACTTGCGAATCGGTGAAGTCGATTCCACCCGTTTGATCACGAATCGTGATGCCCGAGTTGCCATTGAATCGCGGCTTCAGAAACTGTCCTTCAATCGCTCCGAAGTATCGCCCGGTGGCTAAAATCTCGCTGAACGGAGGATACTGCGTTTTCTTTTTTTCGAAATCGTATTCTTCATGACCGCTGTCATAAGTTCCCAGATTCCGGACGGTTGGAAGCGGCGATCGTTGAGCCAGGTCAGGGCGAAACTGCTCGTTGGGCATCGTGGTAGGAATGTAATTCGGCTGTTCATGAGGGACGGGCTGTGGCGGGTAGGTGTTGGGATCGGTCGATTTCCGATTCCCCACTCGTGCCCCGTGCGGTTGAGCAAGATCCAGCTGCGATTTTCGTTTGCCAAATGCCTTGCCGATTCCGGTCGAGTTCAAACCAAAAGGCAATGGGAACCTTGGACGTTCACTTGGCAGCTGGACTTGTGGCACAGGTTGGACTTGCATGTTCCCGGAGGGCTGCACTGTACGTTGAAACAGACCAGGAGCGTTGCCCCAACCGAAGCCAGTCGGATTGCTGGTCCCCGGAGCAACCGTTGTCGGTGCCAATATTGGTGAATTAACCGGACCGGTTTTGAAGACTTGTGGCATCTGGTACGGAGCCATCGGCGCTGCTGCCCCCGGAACGAACGGCCTCGCCGGAGTCTGAAAATAGCCAGTCGATCCGGGCGGTCGAAACGAATTTGGATTTTCGATGGCTGATCGTGATGGAGGAGACTGCATCTGGCCTTCAATCGCTTGACGCTGCAACGGTTCGGACAGGTTCAACTCCGGAACGATGTCGGTTTGATTGTTCAGCTCGGTCGGAGGCTCCAGATCAGGCCCACTCTGAGATTCGATTTCGCCAGCACTTGGCGGTTGAATCTCATCAACGGCCCCCGGCAGAAGATTATCAAGGCGATTGTCGTTCTCGTCCAGAATGCTGGACGGAACGGTTGGCGCAAGAGGGATGTCTTTTGGGTCCTGCAAATCATATTCAGTCGGTCGGAATGGAGACGGCGGCGCGGCGCGATCAGGTCGAGACAATCCGCGAGCTTCACCATTCCCTAACAACATTTGCATCGAAGGAGCACCCGTGTTTTCGTATTGGTAGCTCGGTGCCGCTTGGTTGACGTACGGCTGACGATAACTGTCAGCAGACCCGTAGCTGCCGGGAGCCTGAACGTAGGGGTTCTGCGCGTTAGGGCGTGGTTGCGAGGCAGGAGCGTTAGCCGGATGGGTCCACGCGGAGTTTGTCGCCGACGAAGAAAAAGGATCGGCGGCAGCGGGAGCCGAACTTCCCCAGCTATCAGGAGACATCGACCGGTAGTTAGAACCCGTTGGATCAGCCTGCATGGGGCGAGAAGTCGCGTAATTCTGAGTCGGCCTGGCCGCGAGTGATCCGTAGCCACCAAACGGAGTCGCACCGTAGCCATTGCTGACTTGGGTTGCCAGAAGACAACTTTCCAACGTGGCCGAAAAACCAATGGCTACGGCCAAAATGGTGCACCATTGGACGGCGACTTGTAAGCGAGATAAACGAAAGCGCATCGAAAATTCCTTCTGACGATCAGCGACAGCTGTCTGTACAGGCAGAATCGGTGCAACCGGTAAACTTGAACAGAAAAATCCTGACATCCGGATTGTTCGTCAAATTCGGAACGCTTTACCTGATCGTCAAACTTTGACACCCCGCGCGCCGTGTTCAGCTTCTGTCCCGCAAGCGGAAGCAGAAACCGGCAACGGATCAGCCCACGACTTCTTCAAGCCGCGAACGCGCTTCTTCGGCCCACGGGCTTTTCGGTGCGAGATCCAGAAAGTGCTGCCAGTGAATGACAGCATCGTTGGGGCGTTCCACCTGATCCAAAACACGAGCCAAGTAGAAATGGACATCCGGGTAGTCCGAATGATGCAGCAGCGCGCCTTCGAAGGCAGAAATCGCCAGTTCGAGCTGACCTGACTCAACCAGCACGCAACCCAGATTCGCTCGGGCCTCAACGAAAGCGTCGTCTAGCTCGATCGCCACGAAGTAACGTTCTCTTGCACCGGCCAGGTCGCCCGTCTGATACAACAGCTCCGCGATCCGAAAGCACACATCGGGCGTCGATCCGAACGCGAGTGCCTGCGAACGGTAAGTCTGGATGGCCAGCTGCGTTTCGCCCGCGTCTTCCTGTTCGATTGCCAGCTGGATGAAATCAGCCGGCGTCGCGAGCTGATCAACCGATTTGGGTTCGGTGTTTTGCTGCGCGTCGATCGACAAAACGTCGGGGGAATCATCTGCCGCATCGTGTGACTGCTGGGACAAAGAATCGAAATCGATTCGCATCTGCCCACCGGGTTCCAGCAAACCTTGGCCTTGCCGCAGCAAAACATGACGGCCCTCGACAATCACGGACAGCTGCGAAAGCGGTCGCTGCAAATCCGGGTACAGGCTGGCCAATCGCGAGAGCCGCGATTCAATCTGCTGAGGCGCGGCACCGGAGGCGATCAATTTTGCCAGACGACGAGCCGATGCGACTTCCTGAAAATCAAAATACGGTAACTTGTGGACTTGCCGCATCGGACTGATCAGGCCTCGACGGTGCCAACGACGAATGGTGGAGATTGGCAGGTCCAACAACTGAGCCAACATCGCCGGAGTGTACAAACGTCCAACCTCCAATTCGGGATCAACCATCCCCAATTGTTGCCACAGCTGAGTCTCGCTGAGAATTTCAACTTGCTCGTTGGATGCGGCCTCCAGAACGCTGTCGTCCAGCAGTTCGCTGAACTGGTCGAGCGGAGGGTCAAGCGAAAGTTGATCGGCTCCGATAACAATCATATTCACCGAAGCATCGACCTTGTCCACGACCGTGCCGCCATGTTTCCGAACCAGCTCGCGAGCGTCCTTGCGGCTCATTGAGCCCAGTTTTCCTAGGAAAACGATCCGGCGGTTGGTCAACGCGTCAAACGAATCATCAGAGGCTTTGGCGGGTTGGGATGATTCAGCAGAAGGCATGGTGATTGAGTTGGCTTGACGGGAATGGTGGCGAGATTTTCCATTCTCGGTTCCGCGATGTCAATCGACAGCTCCGATGCACCGGCAGAATCAATCCTCGTCGCTGCGATCTTGAAGCTTGAAGTAGCCTTTGTAAGAAGTTGGCCGCTTTGCGGGGGGAGCCGACCAATCGATAGCCGAACTGGTTTCCGTCACCGCTTTCGAGGTTGCAGGCGGCTGTTCGTTTGATTCGCCCGGCGGCTCAGGTCGTTCGATTCGAGCCAGCTTGGTGCGAGGATTGTTCACGTTAGGCTTGGTTTCGGGGATCTCGATGGTACGACGATCACTCGGACGGTACATCGTTTCATTGCGCCGAACGACGGGTGAATCCGAGTAGTCGATCTGCTGAGTCCCATCGCCGGAATCCCGGACGTTTGGCACGGTTCGCCGCTGACGCTGGCTCGTTTCGATCAGTCGGGCAGCCACGGGAGCCGGTTCGAAGTCGTAGGACGGAGTAGCGGTTTGAGATGTTTCGTGCAGCATGGGATCGTCTTCGAGCACCGAAGGCACGGTGTCGCCGGATGAATTGGAGTCGCTGGAGGCGGGTTCGCGATAGATTGTTTCATCAATGCGTTTGCGAATCGTTCGGGGCACTTTGACTTCTTCGGTGTGTTGAACCCATCGGCAAGTTTGTTCTTCGTACGGTTCAACTTGTTCGACCGGTTCGTAGGTCGTTTCGGTTACCGGTGTACGGCGAGTCACGACTTCTTCCTTGTACGTCGTTTCTTGATAGGGGATTCGCTCGATTCGCTTGACCGTTTTTGGGCGACGAACGGTAACGGGAACTTTGCGGACCTCCACTTGTTCCACCATTTTTCTGACTTCGACCGGGACTTTACGAAGCTCGATCTTGTCCACGTATCGGGTCACCTCGACAGGTTCGGATCGTTGGACGACTTCTGGAACCAAGGCGGTCGTCTGAACGGCGGTCGGCACAACGGTTGGGACGGTGACGGCGGCCGGAGGTTGAACCCAGTGCAGTCCGGGGCGTCGCCAAGTCGTCAGGCCGGTCAATGGGTCGGCATAAGCACCTCGTCGAAGCCACTGAAGCTGCGGGCGAAAGGCGTTGTAACCCGTGCCGACGGTGACCGCAGGCCCCGGTGTCAATTGCGTTTGAGTGACGGTGGTCGGCTTCATGACCGTAACGTTTTCTGTCCGCAGTTCTGTCTCGGTCACTTTTGTGCGAACGGGAACCGCTTGCTCTCGCATCTCAGTTTCGATCACCGGCTTTTGCACAATGCGACGCTCTTCACGCATCTCGGTGACTTCCTCATAAGTCGTCTCTTCGATTTCTCGTTCGCGGTACTTTGTCTCGGTCACCGGCTTCATGACGGTGTATTGCTCGACTTTGTCATATTTCTTTTCGACCGGCTTCATGACCGTCGTTCGACGTTCGCGTTTCGCGGTCTGCCAGATTGGCTTCCAGCGGGTTCGTTTTTCCGTTTCCATGACCGTTTCATCAACGTAGCGAGTAACCGTGACGGGCCGTTGCTCAATACAGTCGGCATCGCTGGTCGATGTTTGAGCAAGGCCGACAGAGCCAGTTGCGAAAATGATCGCAACCACGCAAATTAACTTGATCTGATTCATGATTCGGGTCCGAAAACGAGCCGTGGAGTTTGTTGGAGCAGCGAGGCGCAAGAAACGTGTCGTCGGGGTGGTTTACGAGCACAACGAAAGCTCCACATCCATCTTATGCGAAGAATCGATCGAGTGAAGTGGCTGGCTGGTAAACGATAGCGGTTGTGCAAGCTGCGCAGCGTGCATCACCGGATTTACCCGGAAAACGGGCGCCGAGGACCATCCAGAAGCCGAGTGTTCGGCACCGAATTGCTATCGATGGCATTCCGGTCAAGGGTTGAGGAAGCCCGAGGCTTTTGAAATATGGCCCGGCAGCAAGGTCAGATCAACGTGAATCAAGGAATTGCTGTAGCGCCTGCGGAGAGACGTTTGTGTCATCGACCTGAATCGTCTTTAGAGAATCAGACCGGGACAATATTTCAATCCCGCGATCGGTGATGGCGGTATCATTGAGTCCAACGGCCGTCAGTTTCGGCAAATCTACGAGCCACTTCAAATCATCATCTGACACGCCGGTCCCCGAAAGTTGAATCTGTTCCAGGTTGGGTACAAACGGAACATGGCTCAGTTGTTCCGCTTCGAAATGCTCACGTTTGAATTCGATCGCGTAGATCATGGCGTCTTTCTCTCGCTTTAGCATCCTCGCGCCTGCCAACGTAAGAAGAAAGACGTGTCGGTCGGAATCAAGTTCGACGCCTAGAACCGAGTCGGGGCCGGCGGTCAAAAAATCATGCCGATCAACTTGACCAACGTGATCGTTTCGTTTGATGAAGTACAGATCATCCAACGCCCAACGCGGGTCAAGAATGTGTAGCCGGTCACCGTTCTTGGAATCGGCTTGAAAGCGTTGCCTGAGCGTCCGCCGCTCGTTCGGAAACGGAACGGCTAACTGATCCCAGCCTTGGATCTTTTCGACCGAGCCATCCGTTCGAGTAATCAACCCTTGCGGGGTCGAGCCCGAATACAACACGTGCGAGTACCCATGATCCAGCCAACTCACAAAGAACCCAATAGGCAAAAACATGAACACGCAAAAGGCAGCTCGCTGGCGGATCGTAGAGCGTACATCGCAGGTCCAGAGAATCCAACTTCCGACGATGGCGGTCGCAAGATTCCATGGCAGCACGCTGTAGTTCCAATCTCTGAACAATGGGGAAAGGTAGATCGCGATGCCGACATGCAGCATCACGCAGCCAACGGCTCCCCATTTGGGAATCCACCACGCCAGCAGTCCAACTAATATTTCGGTCACGGCAACCACGATGGCGATCGTTGTAAAACATGCAGCGGCATCCAAACCCAATGCATCTGCCATATGAAACGCACGATGAGCGTTCCAATCGGGGGAGATTGCTTTGTGTAAGCCGGCCCAAATCCATAACGATGCTAGAAACCAGCGCACATAGTTTTTCCAACCGTTGCCCATGGTCGCAAGCATCAGGACCCACGTGGCCAGAAACTGAGGTTGAGCCCGCATTTGATCAAACAGGGACGCCACCAACATCAGTGCGAAATGCAACCAGATTCCCAATCTAGGGCGAAAAGGAATGAAGGCAAGAGTCAAAACGAGGCCCCAACCGAAGGGGAGTTGATCGGTCCCGAAGTCCACTACTGGCAGATGAGGCACGTCTTGGCGCACGTTCCAGAGCGGCCATGTGATCATCAGCGAGATCAATTGCGCGAAAACGGACACCAGAAGCAGTAGGTATCGGGTGTTCCATGGCTTGGGGGTTGATTCGCGGTTGGCAGCTTTGTTCATGCGGTTCGTCATGCCAGCCGTATTCGCTTTTTGTATTGCAGCCAAGGTCGGCTTTGGTTGAAACGGACTCACTTGAGAAATTCGACGCCAGCGGGGGAGCGGTTGACTTCTCGATTGTTGGCGATTGGCGGGACGGCAGCCGTGTTCTCGGGCAAACCCTTCGTCCAACATGAACGACGATTGTACTGTCGTTTTACATCGAAGGGGCACTTGAAGACGGCGACTGAAAATTCGGATAGCGAAGCGAGACGCACGTCTCATCCTGTCCTGAGCAAAATTCCAAGGCGGCCTAATTGGAAATCTGATCGGGCGAGGGAGATCTGACGCAAATATTTTGGATGCGATTCAGGCTCGCAGCAACGACGCCGCGATGACTTACTGGGGACCGATCGCGCAGGAGAGGCCTCTTACGGGAGCTCTGTTCACCGTGACAGAACGCCGACCACGATTGTGCTGGCGATTTCAATGACAACGCTTTTTAAGGGCCGTAAATCTCCGTTGACCTCGCAAAATGCCGGGCTATAGTCCTCAATCCAACCAATCTGGGTTCATGCTCAAATTCTCCCAAACGAGCGTTCTCTACTTCTGACCTAGTTCATTCATTTGGCAGAAGCGACCGGTTATCGGGCTCTTTGTCACAGTACGGACACACTATGCTTAACTTCTTTCGTCAACAATCGGGATCGGTCAAAAACGACTTGCTCTCCGGTTTGACTGTCGCTTTGGCTCTTGTTCCTGAAGCGATCGCGTTCGCGTTTGTCGCTGGCGTTTCGCCACTAATCGGATTGTACTCTGCGTTTTTCATTGGCCTGATCACGGCCATCGTCGGCGGCCGACCGGGGATGATTTCCGGAGCCACCGGAGCGATGGCGGTTGTGATTGTGGGCTTGGTGGCGATGCACGGCGTCGAGTACTTGTTTCCGACCGTGATTTTGTGCGGCTTGATTCAAGTCGGCATTGGCATCGCGAAGCTAGGGAAATTGATTCGTATGGTCCCTCATTCCGTGATGTTGGGATTCGTCAACGGCCTTGCGATCGTGATCGGGCTGGCTCAGTTGGGAAGTTTCAAAACGTTGGGTGCTGACAACCAGTTGGTTTTTTTAAGTGACACGCGGTTGTGGATGATGCTTGGTTTGGTCGCGCTGACGATGGCAATCATTTGGCTACTTCCAAAAGTTACGCGAGCCATTCCGGCTTCGCTGGCGGCCATTTTGGTCGTGACCGGTATCTCGCTGGTGATCAATCAGCAGTACCGTGATCAGGTTGGCGGCAATCAGTTGGCGACCGTCGGTGACATGTTGCGAACCAACCGTCACGCTGCCGCTCATTCTTCTCACGCGGTTTCGGAAGCGATCGTGCTGACCGATGGTTCCAGTGAGTCAGCACCTGCATTGGTTTCCGTGAGCAACTTAGTTGATCGCGAGCCGACAGATGAATTTTCGTCAGAGATTGGTCTGGTGGCAGGCCTAGACAGTTCAACCGATTCGTTGGAACAAATTTCGATTGTCGATGAAGCGGATTCCGGCATCAGTGGTGGACTGCCTCAGTTGTTTTTTACAGAGTACCAGGTCGTGCCCATGACGTGGAAAACGTTGGCGATCATCTTTCCTTTCGCGATTGTGTTGTGCGGAGTCGGCTTGATTGAGTCTTTGATGACGCTGACTTTGGTTGACGAGATCACCGAAACCCGTGGAAAAGGCAACCGTGAGTGTGTGGGGCAGGGTGTCGCAAACATTGTCTGCGGCCTGTTTGGAGGAATGGGCGGCTGTGCCATGATTGGGCAATCGTTGATCAATGTGAACTCGGGCGGTCGTGGTCGATTGTCAGGGATCACCGCCGCAGTCTGCCTCCTGATCTTCGTGCTGTTTCTGGCGCCATGGATCGAACAGATCCCAATGGCGGCTCTCGTTGGCGTGATGTTCATGGTCGTGATCGGAACCTTCGAATGGGCGTCACTGAAAATGTTCCGCCGGATGCCGATGACCGACATGCTGGTGATGGTCCTAGTGGCCGGTTATACGGTTTTCATGCATGACCTTGCTTCGGCTGTGATTCTCGGGGTGATTGTTTCCGCGTTGGTGTTTGCGTGGCAGCACGCGACACACATGGGTGCCGACATCAAGTACAACGAGTTTGGCAGCAAGATCTATCAAGTACACGGGCCACTGTTTTTTGCATCGGTTTCGTCATTCAAAGAGATGTTCAATGTCGCCGAAGATCCGGACGACGTCGTGATCGATTTCTACTACTCGCGTGTTTACGATCAGTCGGGCCTTGAAGCGATCAACACGATGGCGGACAAGTATGAGGCAGCTGGCAAGCGACTTCATTTGACCCATCTGAGTCCCGAGTGCAAGTCACTGCTTGATCGGGCCGGAGACATGGTCGAGGTCAACGTCTCTGAGGACCCGCAATATCACGTCGCGACCGACCGCCTTGGGTAGATGTTGTTGTGAAACGGTTGACGCTGGCCGTCACGGCGGTGACTTGCGATCAAAGTCGCATCCAGTTCAATCGGGGTAATCGATAGAACGCGAATTCGCGACTTTACGTATCGCACCATTTGGGGCGTCCGGGTTGAAAACACAGCCGGTTGGGCGCGAATTCTGGGGTAAGTTTCCAACGGAACCCCAAATTTCAGCCTCACGACTGCCCTGTGATCTCATCCGGCGCTGCAACCGGCCCTTCGTCTGAAAGGCCAAATTACCACGACTTGAAGCTTCCAATCGCGACACGGCGATGGATTGGCGGTATCGAAGCTGCGCATCCCGGAGTGCGTTTCTCGATTCAACCGACTTGGCCAACCGGAAAAACCGAAGCGTTAACCGGTCGAGCAAAACGTGAACGCGACTTCCTTGCAGGGCGAAGATGTGCGGCTCAGCTGCTGAGTGAGCGCAGTGTGTATCGCCCCGTTGGCGTGAATAAAGATCGATCGCCCGCATGGCCCGAAGGCATTGTCGGTTCGATCTCGCACAGTGAACGCTGGACGGTCGCGTGCATTGCTTCAGAGGGGGTGACTCGTTCCATTGGGGTCGACACCGAGCCTGTCGTGTCATCAGACACTCGAAAACTGATCGCGTGTGATATCGCGACGGAAGCCGAGTTTGACCGGATTCAGTGTTTGGATTTGAACCCCGAGTCCGCGTTGACGTTGGTGTTCTCGGCGAAGGAAGCGTTCTACAAGTGCCTGTATCCGATCAGCAAACGCTTCCTCGAATTTCTTGACGTGGAGGTTGTCGCAGTAACCGAGTCAACCTTGCGAGTTCGCCAAACGAGTGATTCGTCCGCCGAAGTATCGGCTGTGACCATCGAGTACCAACTAAGCGATGACGACGTTTTCACGTTTGCAATTCTGGAGGGCGACCAATGAGCGAAACCTCCGGCTACAGTATCCACGAAGCGATGAACCGCCGCACCGTACGCGATTTTCCCAGTGAGTCATTGCATCAGTTGATTGTTCAACAGTGTCAGCGAACCCCTGACGCGACCGCCGTCCTCGCCGGGAACGATACGCTGACTTACTTTCAGCTGAACGAAAAAAGCGATTGCGTTGCCTCGTATCTGATCGAGCAAGGAATTCGCAGTGGCGATCTGGTGGGGCTGTGTTGCAACCGAGACGTCGACACGCCTGCCTTGCTGGTTGGGATTCTGAAATCGGGTGCAGGCTATGTGCCACTGGACCCAGATTATCCGTCTGAGCGCCTTGCCTTCATGGTTAAGGATTCCGGCTGCCGCCATATCTTGGCTCACGCCGATCAACTTCCACTGATTCAAGAGTTCGACGTACCGACGACGCTGATCGATCGTGACTGGAGTCGAATCGAATCTGCCAAACCTGAATCCTTCCAACCTGAATCCGAAAAAACGCCAACGGTTTGGCCTCAAGTTGATCCGAAAACTCACGTGGCTTACGTCATTTACACTTCCGGTTCGACGGGTCGGCCCAAAGGCGTGCTTGTTCCGCATTGCAGTGTCGTCAACATGCTGTGCAGCATGAAAGAATGGCCCGGCTTTACTGCGAATGATCGAATCCTTGCGACAACAACCCTATCGTTCGACATCAGCGTCGCCGAAATGTTTCTGCCTTTGATTGTTGGTGGATCGGTGGCGGTAGTTGACCGCCAAACGGCCAGAGACACCACGGCTTTGATCGCTGCGATGGAGCGTTATGAAGTCAACTTCATGCAGGCGACGCCGGCAATGTGGCGAATGATTGTCGAAGCTCAATTCGCAGGCCGACCCGACATGAAGTTTGTGACCGCAGGCGAACCACTCCCACGAGACTTGATCGCGCCACTGCTTGATCGATGTGGCGAGCTTTGGAATCTGTACGGTCCGACGGAAACAACCGTGTACTCGTCCGGAACCCGAATCCTGAACGATGTCGACCCGATTCTGATCGGAGTGCCGATTGCCAACACTCAGGTTTATATTGTCGATCAGAACGACAAGCTTTGCCCGCCCGACACTCCGGGTGAAATGCTAATCGCCGGCGATGGGATGACGCTTGGTTATCTGAACCGACCTCAGCTGAACTCGAAGGCGTTTGTCGAGTGGAACGGCAAACGAGTTTACCGAACGGGAGATCTGGCCGCGATCACTGCCGATGGTCAAATCAATCACATGGGTCGGATCGATAACCAGATCAAGTATCACGGTCATCGCATTGAGCTGGGTGAAATCGATGCGGCTTTGGCGATGCAGAACGGTGTGCGTCAGGCTGTGACGGTCCTTCGAGAGGATCGGCTGGGAGATCAGCGGTTGGTTGGATATCTACTGGCCGCGTCTGGTTCGGTACCGAATCTTGCTGCGATTCGAAAAGCGGTTTCCGCGAAGCTACCGGACTACATGGTGCCCGATATCATGGTCGTTGTCGATGAATTTCCGCATACTCCCAGCGGAAAACTGGATCGGAAAGCGTTTGCTCCACCGTCGACCGATC
>CALFWL010000118.1 GCA_937928215.1 uncultured Pirellulaceae bacterium
GGTGTATTACTTTGTGGCACGCCCCTTTCGCGTTGTCTTGGAGCTGTACTCATCAGTATACCTGTCCTGCTGCACACGAACATGAGAAAAGACCGACTGAAAGCGATGCTAACATTGCCGGGCTTTAAGTCATAGTCAACACCCACAAAGATCTGAAGGCTAGGTAGTATCGCTGGCGATTCCAAACTTCAAGCCGCAGCAATGGACCAGTCGTTGGCTCTTTTGAAGGCTCGAAGAGAAAACTTTTTGAAGGCTCGAAGAGAAAACCTGCCAAGTCGTGAATTTGCGTTTTCGGAGAGCCGCACCTGGCAACCGCAGCGACTATTGAAATGCGAACTCGGCCGCCTGTTCGCCGCTCAACTGAAAGGGACAGATGACCTTCTCGACGCCCAGTTTCATCATGCGGCTGGCGACTTGCATGTCATCCGATCGAGCGATCACCTTGATGTCAGTGCCAAGGTCTTTGCAGGTCATGGCAATCATCAAATTGTCGAAATCGGAATCCAGTGACGCAACGACGTACTTGGCGTCCAGCACATTCGCGCTGGCTAACGCCATTTCATCAATTGCAGACGATTCGATCACTGGCAAGTCGGGATAACGAGCTCGAATTTGCTTCAATTGATCTTCATTGTCATCAATCAGCACCACGTCCACTTGCTTTCGCAACAACATTTCCAGTGTCGTTTTGGCCATCGTGCCAGACCCACAGATAATCGTGTGATCGTTCATTGCCGCCGCCATTTTCTTTGCCCTCTTCTGTCCAAAAACGCCGGATAATTCCAGCTCGACAAACAAACCCGTTAAGCATGCCGTCCAACAGGACAAACATACGATCGAAGTAAAAATCAGCAGGCAAGTGAACCCTCTGCCGGCTGCTGACAGTTCTCGTGTTTCGCCATAGCCGACCGTCGCTAAAGTAATGACGGACATGTAGAATCCATCCTGAGTGCTCCAGCCCTCGATCACGACATATCCGACCGTGCCCAACACAAGAACCGCAGCGATCCACATGGTGAACCGAATGACTTGCTGGATGAGTGGATGGTTGGCAATCATTTTTGTTTTTTGATGAGACTGTTTTTCGCATTGAGGCGATGAAACGATGGACGTTGCACTTAGCACTCGCGAAACAATTACCTGCGGATTTGTAAGACGATTAGGCGTCGAAATACGTGGGTTTCGAGTACTCAAATCTGTCATTTATTTCTTGGCGAGTGCTTGGCTGCCGTCAACGCAGCGGCTGCTCAACGTGTTGTTTTCAGCCGGTCATTAACGCTCGAAGTTCACCAAATTGTTCGTTGGCTTGAGCTTGTAATTGTTCCAGCTCTTCTTTGCCACAGCTGTCGGTCCACGCTTTCGTTTCACTGCAACATGTATGGTCGCATACCGGTCCAACGCCCCAGTTTTTGGCCAACTCATTGGCAAGCCGAGTAACACGTGACAGCGGATCGGCACTAGGATCAAGTTCGGAATGGTGATTGGCGATGGCTAGGTTGATGGCTGGCGGCAATCCCCATGTATCACCGAACTTGGCTCCGAGTTGGGTATGGTCGATCCCAAATAGGGTCTGCTCCTGTTGGACCCGATTCAAACAGTCGCCAGTCGATTGCATTTCCGTATAACTGTTGGGGGCAACGTCAAACAGGATAAGTTTGCCCACGTCATGAAGCATTCCAGCGAGGAACGCGGACCCCGCGTCGGCCAGGAACTCAGGTTTATTGGCCAGTAACCGAGAAATCGCGGCACATCCCAGCGAGTGTTCATACAATTTCTGTCGAGGCTCACATGCGACATCGCCTTCTGAAAACACCTTCTCAGAAGCGATTGAGACGGCCAGTTCCGACAGGTTCTTGAACCCCATCACGACGACGGCCTGACTAATCGAAATGACTTCACGCGAGTAGCCGTATACCGAACTGTTAACGACGGACAAAATACGAGCTGAAATCGTCGTATCGCATTCGATCATCTGCACCAACTGACGAACTTTCACGTCCGGTTCGCGGCAGGCTTTCATGATCTTCATCGCAACCGCCGGGATTGGACGCAGCTGAAAGAGATCAGCCAGCTGAGTGTCAAGTTTCTCCCTAGCAATTTCCACTTCCGGGCTGAATTCCAATTGGTTCACGCTGTGACCTGGCAAAAAGGTAATTCGGGCAATCCCAGAACGAATGGAGTGCGGAGTGGAATGAGCAAAATCGCAACCTGCGAGAACGGCAACCTAGCCGGTTTTCGCGCGGGCCAGTCCTCGCGGCCTATCCTTGTGATCGTTGGGATTTCCAGCCACTTGCCAGCAATCATCCAAAAGGCTGCCTCGACGGCCACAGTGCAAACGGCTTGGATCGGTTATTCCTGCTGCCCCAACCGAGCAACCACTGAATTGGCTGAAACCGAGCGAAACGGATCACGTAAGCACTCGCCAAGAAATAAATGACGGATTTGAGTACTCGAAACCCACGTATTTCAACGCCTAATCGTCTTGCAAACCTGTCGGTCATTATTCGCGAGCGCGAGGCAAGCCACCTGAACACTCGAACTTCGGCCCGACAGTAGATCGTAGATTAACTTTAACCCGCAGATTAACCTTAACCGACCGCCGACAAGCCACCATCAACACCAATCACCTGGCCCGTGATCCACGTTGCCTGATCGGAAAGCAAAAACGCTCCGATCGATGCGATGTCGTCAGTCGTGCCGGTTCGCTTGAGCGGGTACATCTGCCCCATGGAAGCCGCTTTCTCTTCGTTGGCAAAAAATCGTTCGGCCAGCGGAGTGTTCGTTAGTGCGGGAGCGATACAATTCACTCGAACCTTGGGAGCCAGCTCCGCCGCCAACGAACGAGTCAACCCTTCGATTGCTCCTTTCGCCGTTGCCACCGACGCGTGCATGGTCATCCCTTGCCTCACCGCGACAGTGCTGAACATCAGAACGCTGGAGGATGGAGCAGCCTTCAAACCACTCAGAGCCGCTTGGAGGCATTTGACCGCCCCAACGACGTTCAATTCAAAATCTTCACGAAACACTTCCGGCTTGAGTCCTCGAAATGAACGCAGGTTGATACTGCCAGGGCAATAGGCCAAACCGTCAATCGAATCTGGCAGCCAATCGGTCGAGATCTCATCCGTTGTCACGTCGACAGTCACATGGTTCACTCCTTTCAGCCCCGCCAACTTTTCATTGGTCCGACTGAGCACCGTTGCCGAATGCCCGGCCTCGGACAGTCGCTGCACCAACCCAAACCCGATTCCATGGCTCCCACCCACGATGACATAGTTCTTCTCAGTCACGATCGTTTCACCTTTTGTTGTCCTATAATTCTTGATCGAATTACCTGCACGGCCGCAATGAATCGTAAAAACCGTCGCGTCCGCCAGTAAATAACTCGACCGCTCCTACACCCCGCCGCGTCGAATTATTAAACTGTCAGCATGTCAGATAATGAAACGAAAACCAGTTCCTATCCGGTTCGAGTCCTCTTGGTCGACAACGACAAGGATCTGGCCCGAGCCATGCACGAAGCGCTCGATCGCATTGGCCTGAACTGCACGATGGCTACGTCGGGCCCCGACGGAGCCAAACTGCTTGAGCAGAACACGTACGATATCGTCGTTACCGACCTGATGATGAACGATATCGATGGCATGGGCATTCTGAAGATGGCCAAGGACACTCAGCCTGAATGTGAAGTGATTCTGGTCACCGGACACGCGACGGTTCCTCGCGCGGTGGAGGCCATGCGAGAGCGGGCGTTTAACTTTCTCGAAAAGCCAATCACGCCCAAGCGACTACAAGCAGTTGTCTCGAAAGCCGCAGAAGCCGTCCAGCTACGACAGCAAAACATGCAGCTGCACATGCGACTGGACGAAAAGTTCGGCTTCGAAAATCTGATCTACGCCAGCGAGAGCATGAAGTCTCTGGTCGATCGCTTGCGCAGGATCGCTCCCACGGACGCCGGTGTGCTGATCACTGGCGAAACCGGCAGCGGTAAAGACGTGGTGGCTCAAGCCATCCATCAGAACAGTCCTCGCAAAAAGAAGCCATTCGTCGCGATCAACACAGCCGCAGTGGCCGAGCATTTGGTCGAAAGCGAATTGTTTGGTCACGTCAAAGGGGCATTCACCGATGCGATTTCAGACCGCCAAGGAAAATTCGAATACGCGAACGGCGGTACACTGTTCCTGGACGAGATTGGCGACATGCCGATGCCGACGCAGATCAAGCTGTTACGCGTGTTGGAAGAGCGAGAAATCACTCGAGTCGGCGACAATAAATCGATTCCCGTCAACGTGCGTGTCATTGCCGCAACCAATAAGGACTTGGAAAAAGAGATCGACGAAGGGAATTTTCGCAGCGACCTGTACTTTCGCTTGAAAGTCGTTTCCGTTCACCTTGACCCGCTGTCAAAACGCCGCGAAGACATTCTTCCGTTAGCCGATTACTTTCGCAAACAAGCCAACAAAAAGAACGGCAGGCAGGTAAAAAGCTACTCGCCCGAGCTACGCAAATGGCTGCTCGATTATCACTGGAAAGGCAACGTCCGCCAGCTGAAGAACGTGATCGAAAGCCTCGTCGTGATGGACATCGACGACCTGCTGGACATGGACGATCTTTCCCCGGATCTGTACGACGGCCCGTTGCCTGCTGGTGCGACGGGACGAGGAAGCGTGAAGGAAGGCGACGAGCAAACAACCAGTTCGCTCGCAGCAATCGATGGCAATTCATCATCGCTGGTGGGCAAGTCGCTCAAAGACATCGAACGCTGGGCGATCGAGCACACCTTAACTCTGGCGAACCACAACCGAGAAGAAACCGCCAACATCCTCGGGATCAGTGAACGGAACCTGTACCGTAAACTCAAAGAGTACAACCTCCGCTGACTTATTCCCCGCGATCGGTTCTTCGAAAGCGACACCATCACTCAACACGAAAGAGTCAGTGCTTGGTGTGTCGGCTCGTTGAGAATCTGCAGGTTCAGAAGCTGACACAACGGATTTCTGACGCTCAAACTTTTCCGCCGCCAGCACTTTCTTTCGCTTCTTGTTCGCGTATCCCATCCGAGCCAACTCAGCGAATTCGGGTGCCAGCCGCATCAATTGCACGCGTCGAACATCAAAAGTCTGATACTTACCGTCGACTTTTTCACACAAAACGAACGGTAGACAGACGGCCACCACTTTGAAAGGCTTGCTCGTCCCCGTTGGCAAGAAGCTTAATCGAACGGTTTCGTCCGGCGGCATGATCGCAGGATCGGCCATGCACCAGAAGAACGAAGGATAGTTGTACGATTGGATCGCCAACGCAACGTTGTCCCCCACCGAAATATCCTCGGGGTGCAACAACTTTGCTGCCGCTGACTGCGCAACCGTTTCATCGATATCGGATTGTAGATTCGTGGCGTTCATGCCGCTTTGACACACCATACAGACATCAGGTTCGTCAGAAAGCGGGAACGACTCAGAGCGAGTTGCCGACTTTCCGACTTTCAACACGCTTCCATATTACGTGTTGCCATCCGGCGATTACGAACTTAAGTTTTTGTTGTCTCTGACCGAGTAATTTCGAATTCGATATCGCTCTTGGCCTGAGACTCCCCAGAAAAGGCATAGAAATTGCGTACTTACAAGCATCGTGCTCTCGCGTGAGAGCCCGCCTGACCTTGTCTTTTTATGGTTTTCCCGGACTTTTTCCGCTTTCTCTGGGCACATTGCACATACAGTTTTGCAAGCCAAATTACTTATTGGTGCATGCCGGGCCGCTGACGGGCCGATTTTGCCTCTCGGGGGCGTTTGTTTTAGCCAAAACGCAACCTTTTGAGCCTTCAAACGTTTACAATTGTGTCATCACGTTAACGCACGTTAACGCACGTTAACGCCTTCGATAATAAATGCTTTCCATTATTAACGCATTTCACAAGGATCTGATTTTGTTCGTTTTTCGACCTGAACGCGTAAAAATTATCGCTGTAATCGCGTGTTGTGCGGTGTTCGTAAGTCCAGCCGTCGCCGACGATGAAAACAAGATCGACTTCAGCAGCCAAGTGCGACCGATCCTGTCCGACCGTTGCTTCCACTGCCATGGACCTGACGCGGAGAACCAGGATTCGACGTTTCGCATGGATTCTGAAGAAGAATTATTCGTGGCGGTCGAGCCGAGTGATCTGGAAAGCAGCGAACTGTACCTTCGTATTTTCAGCGACGATCCAGACGCAGTAATGCCACCTCCCGCCAGTAAACGATCGTTGTCGGATGAAGAAAAACAAACGATCAAATTATGGATCCAGCAGGGGGCTCCCTACGAAGGCCACTGGGCTTTTGAAGTTCCTCAGCGTCCCGAAGTTCCCAAACTAGCTGCATCCAATCGATCTGACCAAGCGGGATGGGCGAGAGAACAACTTGCTCAGTGGTCGAAAAATCCGATCGACGCATTCATCGGTCAGCGGCTGATCGAAGAAAGTTTAACTCCCTCACCACCCACCGACCCGCACACGTTGCTCCGACGAGCGTCGTTGACGCTGACGGGCTTGCTACCTGATCGAGACCTTCAAGAACAATTTGAATCGAATGCTGCTGTCGACAGTCAGTACGATTCCGCCATTGAAACACTGTTGGGCTCGACCGGCTACGCGGAACGGCAGGCGTTGCGCTGGTTGGACGCCGCTCGGTACGCCGACACCGACGGTTATCAAAATGACCTCGGACGAACGAATTGGCCTTGGCGCGATTGGGTGATCAAAGCGTTTCGTGACAACATGCCGTTCGATCAATTCACGATCGAACAGATCGCGGGCGACATGCTACCCAATGCCAGCGTTTCACAGAAAATCGCTTCTGCCTTCAATCGCAATCACCGACAAAATGCCGAAGGCGGTGCATTGGCCGCTGAGTTTCGCGTCGAGAACGTCATCGACCGCGTTGAAACAACCTCAACCGTTTTCCTCGGTCTGACCTTTGGTTGTGCTCGCTGCCATGATCACAAGTACGATCCGCTTTCCCAGCGAGAGTTCTTCCAGTTGTACGGATACTTCAACAACATTGGCGAAAAAGGAATCGGTCGAGGCATCGCTGCCAATCCAACGATGAAAGTGATTTCGCCGTTGCTGGAAATCGATGACAAATGGTTGCAGGCGGTCGAGCAAGCCGAACAGAAACTCGCATCGATCGAGCCGGAATTCAAGAAACGTCTCGCTTCATGGATTCGAGACCAAGAAAAGGCGCTGAAAGTTTTTGACAAAAAGGCCGCCAACACGAAATCCAATTGGTCGCTTGCAAGTATTGCTGCGGCACAACTGGACGGCGACGGAAAGCTGACCGTTTCCGATGATCAATTGATCTCTTATTCAGACGGCAACGAAGCGGTTAACGTTACCTATCGAATTCGACTGGCACCCTTCCAACGCAAAGCGCTAACGCGAATCAAGTTGCAAGCATTGCCCGACGCACGCTTCGGCAATCCAGTCAAACTTGCCGACTCAGTCAACGGAAACTTTCTGTTGACCGACTGCAAAATTCTGCTCAACGAAAAGCTTGTCGATATCTCGCGAATTCAAGCCAGTTTTGAACAGAACGGTAACCCGGCATCGGCAGCCATCGATGGAAAGCCCACAACAGGGTGGGGCGTTTTTCAGCAAAGATCGAATGGGAAAGCAAAGGATGCTCAGCTTGTTCTTGCAAATCCACTTCAAGTCACAACGAATGACACAATCGAAGTCGCGCTCACGTTTGGTAGCCGCCACGCCGGGCACTCAATTGGAAAGTTGAAGCTCTACCTTAGCGAACAAGCTGCTTCTCATGACGATTTTGTAGCCAAGTTTGACTCCAAGCAACGGGCCGCATTACGAAAGCCGGGGAAGAAACGAACCAAGGATGACAAGGAGACGCTACGCGCCAAATTCGAATCGATCGATCCCGAATTCTCTCGGCACACTACTGCATTACGAAAAGCTCAAAAGGACCTGCAAGCCCAGGGGGCCAATCGCGCCACGTTGATGGTGATGCGAGAGCGTGCTGGCGATCCCGAACCAACCTATCTGCTTGATCGAGGACAATACGACGCTCCGATCAAAAAAGATCCGTTGCCGCGAGGCGTTCCAAAAGCACTGCTTCAAGAAGACAGCGATCATCCGACCGATCGGCTCGAATTGGCCAAGTGGCTAGTATCAAGAGACAACCCTCTGACGGCCCGAGTCATCGTAAATCGCATCTGGCAGGAACACTTTGGCATCGGGTTGGTAAAGACGGTCGACGACTTCGGCGTGCAAGGCGAACCGCCAAGCCACCCGGAATTGCTCGATTGGCTGGCCATCGAGTTCATCGAATCCGGCTGGGACGTTAAGGCCATCCATCGATTGCTCGTCACCAGTCAAGCATACAAACAATCCTCCAAATCCGATCCGGATCTCTTTTCGCAAGATCCAGAAAATCGGCTCCTCGCGCGAGGCCCCCGCTATCGCGCCGACGGATTTTCGATCAGAGACATCGCATTGCAAGCTTCAGGCTTACTTCACGACCAACCCGGTGGACCCGCCGTCAAGCCGTATCAACCAGGCGGACTGTGGGAAGTCGTCGCCGCCAACGCCGGGACGCGATACAAGGTTGACAGGGGTCAAAATCTCTATCGCAAAAGCATGTACACCTACTGGAAGCGAGCCGTGAATCCTCCGCGGCAGACCATTTTCGATGCCGGAGGCCGCGAAGTCTGCAACGTCCAAGTGCGCCGCACCAATACCCCGTTGCAGGCGTTGGTCATGCTCAATGATCCGACTTTTGTCGAAAGTGCTCGAGTGCTTGCTCAACAGGTGCTCAAGCAAAATCCGGAGTCTGACGAACAGGCGGTTGCCGAACTCTATCGCCGAGCCATCGCAAGACCCATCGACGCAGCGCGAGTCACTCTGCTCGAAGAAACGCTCGCTCTGTTTCGACAACACTTTAAAGAACATTCCGACGAAGCAAGCGAACTACTTGCCATCGGCGAAGCAAAAGCGGACAAATCGCTCGACGCCACCGAGCACGCCGCCATGACCGCCGTGGCTCACGTCATTCTTAACACAGACGAATTTATCACCGTCGAATAGAATTTTTACGCTTCAACATCGGCTCGGCCCTCGCTGGGTCCCAGTAATTTCAATCAAACGTAGCCCCAACAGGCAATTCCCATGAAACCAGAAACCATCACCGACGAAACTCGGCTATTGCCCACCCGGCGTCACTTTTTTGGTCGCTCAGCAACCGGGATCGGCGTCGCAGCCCTCGCGTCGATGCTCGGAAACGAATCGGTTCAGGCAACCGACAAGGCATCCGGTCCGGCTCCCGATTCCACGGCGGGACTCAACGGGCTGCTCAAAGAGTACCACAAGCCTCCCAAGGCAAAACGGGTCATCTACTTGTTCCAAAGCGGAGCACCTTCGCAACAAGAACTGTTCGATTACAAACCCGCCCTGCAGAAAAACGAAAAGAAAGATCTTCGCAAGTTCGTCGATATGACTCAACGAGTCACCGGCATGACGGCCAATCAGAAATCGTTCCCTCTGGCCGGTAGCCGCTACAAGTTCGAAAAGGTCGGCAAGTGCGGGATGGAATTAGGCACCGAACTGCTACCGAACATATCCGGTCTGGCGGACGATATCTGCCTGATTCGATCCATGCAAACCGAAGCCATCAATCACGACCCGGCCATCACGTTCTTCCAAACAGGCCACCAACTGGCCGGGCGCCCCAGCATGGGCTCGTGGTTGCACTATGGACTCGGCTCCACCAACGAAAATCTGCCGACCTTCATTGCAATGGTGTCCCGAGGCACCGGGCGTCCGAACTGTCAGCCTTTGTACGATCGTCTGTGGGGCAGCGGCTTTTTGCCATCCACCTACGCAGGTGTAAAATTGATGAGCATCGGGGATCCCGTTTTGTACCTCGGAAACCCGGACGGCATCAACGCAACCGCTCGTCGAAAAATGCTCGACAAGCTTGCTCAGATGAATCAACTCAAGCTAGACGAATATGGTGATCCGGAAATCAACACGCGAATCCAGCAGTACGAACTGGCCTACCGGATGCAGACCTCCGTTCCGGATCTAGTTGACTTCTCCGACGAACCGCAGCACATTCTCGATTCATACGGACCCGACGTGCAGAAACGCGGCTCCTACGCGTACAACTGCTTGTTGGCTCGCCGACTCGCGGAACGAGACGTTCGTTTCATCCAGTTGTTTCACATGGGCTGGGATCAACACTTCACATTGCCGAAACAATTGCCCGGCCAATGTCGAGACGTTGACCAAGCCTCCGCCGCGTTGGTGAACGACTTGAAACAACGTGGCCTGCTGGACGACACGCTAATCGTCTGGGGTGGCGAATTCGGACGCACTT
Organism: uncultured Pirellulaceae bacterium; assembly: GCA_937928215.1. Lineage (GTDB taxonomy): Bacteria > Planctomycetota > Planctomycetia > Pirellulales > Pirellulaceae > Mariniblastus. The sequence continues at coordinate 10,365 of CALFWL010000118.1, forward strand.
CTTATTGCCAAGGAACGCTGAACGCGGAAACCTACGGTCGCGACCACCACCCAAAATGCTTTTCTCTCTGGATGGCAGGAGCCGGAATCAAGCCCGGCATGACCTACGGGGCCACCGATGACTTTTGCTACGACGTCACCGAGAACCCGGTTCACGTCCACGACCTCCACGCCACGATGTTGCATCTGCTAGGAATTGATCACGAGCGACTGACCTATCGTTATCAAGGCCGCTACTTCCGCCTGACCGACGTCAAAGGCCACGTCGTGGATGACATCCTCACTTGATTTGAGTTCGATCCTGTGTCGACGAACCAGTGTTTGAATTGCGCAACCCCGCCCGCGTTGCCGTGTTTGT
>CALFWL010000119.1 GCA_937928215.1 uncultured Pirellulaceae bacterium
GTGGAAGTACCGCTTTCACGTGGTGAATTTGAGGCGTCGGCGGATGTCTGTGCCGGTGACCGACGAGCAACCTGCCAGTTAGCAGAACTTGCGGTCCGAAATCGAAAGATTGGTTACGGCAAAGTCAAGCAGTTGATCAATGATCGGTTCCAACGTGACGTGCTTCAGGATCTGGAATATCGACTCAGTTGGGTTTACACCGTCATCAAAGTGGCTCCGATGGTCGGACTGCTGGGTACCGTGCTGGGTATGATGAAAGCGTTCGCCAAGCTTTCCGATCCCAACGCGACGGTCGAAGTATCCAAACTGGCTCAAGACATTCAGTTCGCATTGATCACGACGGCGCTCGGTTTGGCGATTGCAGTGCCACTGGTGTTGTGTACGGCTTACATCAATGTCCGTATTCGAAAGATGGAAGATCTTGTGTTGTACGGAGTAAATCAGTTTCTGGAAGTCTTCAAGGAAGCCACTATTCGCTTTCCTAACAAATAGCAACAGTCAACTTGGATGCGGTGACAACAGCCTCAAGGCTCATGCGTCGCACTAGCGCCACCCCCTGACTTCGAAGTTTCCTTTCAAAAGACCACGCAACGACCCCTATGGCTGACGAAGATCCAATCGAACTCCGCAACGGCAGGCGGAACAAGGAAGACGCAGAACTGGACATGACAGCGATGATCGATGTCACGTTCTTGCTGCTGGCGTTCTTCGTGGTCGTGTCCAAGATGGATCCGCAGAAGACGATCGATCTTCCTCTGGCCAGTGTCACCTTCAACGTTCCTGAAAAGAACTGTGTCGTGATGGTGGCTACCGCCGACGCCGAAACAGAAACCTTCAAGGTCTACAAAGGCAGCGCGATGAACGAAGCCGATCTGGTTTCCCTTGACGATCCCGACCTGCTGGAAGAGGAGGTCGGAGCCTACGTGGAAGGTGAATTCTCACTTCATCCGACCAAAGAGGCGGTGTTGATCAAGGGCGAGGGAGATGTGCGCACCGGGTTGATCGAGATGATCAAACGCGGGGTCAATTTATCCGAACTGGCCAAAAGTCGAAAAATTCATGTTGCCGTGGAGGAGAAATAGTCATGTCTTCCACAGGAGATTCCAAGCGATTCGGGTTCCCGGACGACGACATCGGCCCCGCACATGACTCCCGCCGCGCGGCGATCGAATACGATGCCAGCCAGCAAAAAGCGTCAGATTCGTCCAGCGAAGTCAGCTATAAGCACATGGGCTGGAAGGGGATCGATGAACCTCCCGACGACGACTACGAACCTGAAATGGGAATCCAGAAACGCGAGCCTATTCCGGAAGATGATCTGGATATGACTCCGATGATCGACGTGACGTTTCTACTGTTGATCTTTTTCATGGTCACCGCTTCGTTCACATTGCAGCAGTCTTTCGAACAGCCGCCTGCCAAAAGTGACGAACCCAGCACGAACGTTGCGGAAACAGAAGAAGTCGAGGACGACTATATCGAAGTCCTGATCGATCAGAACAATACGTATTACATCACCACCCGCGACGTGGAAGAACTGGAAGCGCCCAGTGATACCGAAATGCGGACCCAGGTGCTCGATGCGAAAAGCAGTTCCAATGCAACGCGTCTAATCATCACGGCTCACGTCGACTCGTTTCATCGAAAACTCGTGGCTGTGTGGGATACCGGTTTATTGGCCGGCCTGCAGATGGAAATCAAGACAACTGAAGAAGATTATTAATGCGATGGCTGATCGAATCAATCAAGACGCTAGGTTGCGACAGCCAATGAAGGAAACAACGAATGTCTCCCAGTGAGCTATTGGAAAAACTCGATGCACTCGGCACGATCGACGATCGGATGCTGCGCAAGATCCATCGCCAGATCGAAAGCCCCGGCAAAGTCGTCAAGATCAGCGCAGTGCTGAAGTTTCTGGTCAAGAACGATCAGCTGACCGAGGCTCAAGCACGTGAACTGCTCAAAGAGAGCAAAACAACCTCCTCACCGATCACGGAACCTGCATCCGATCCTGCGGAGCCCTCTCCAAAAACCGCAGATCATTTCGAGGTCACCGAAGAACCCGCCGACAACGACCATGACACCGGCGACCTGATCGGTGGCGTGAACGAGGAACTTGCTCCGCCGGAACCCGAGCCGGAACCAGAACCTGAAGTCTTGGAAGAGCCCGAACTCATCGCCGAGGTGGAAGAAGAGCCAGTCGCTCCGAGGCCTTCCAAAAAATCCAAACGCGAACGGAAAAAGAAAAAATCCGCGAGGGTTGAACCCGAAGTCATTATTGACCAAACGGCCCCTGCCGCCGGGTTCGATGACGAAACCGCGTTGGACATGGACGCTCAGTTTATTGACGATCCTGGCTCTTCAGGTGACGAAAAGCCCCGTGGCTTCCAGGGAAAAATTGACAAATCCAATCAATGGGCGACCAAGTGGCTGTTTATCGGTTTTGGAATCCTCGCCACGATCCTGATCGCGACCGGCGTGCTGTGGCTGGCGGTTTCGGGCGTCAGCGCAGAAGATCTCTACAAGGCTGCTCAGGACAACTTCAAAAAGCAGGCTTACCAAGGGGCCGTCGCCCAGTTTGACGAATACATTGAAAAGTACCCCAGTCACAAGAACATCCACGACGCACGAGCGACTCGAGCTCAAGCTGTTTTACGGACCAGTTACGACAGCAGTCGCTGGGGTGAAGTGCTCAAGCGAGCCGAAATCGAACTGCCTCCCCTTGCTGACGGCGACTACCAGGAATCGGAGCTTCCCGCGATTCGTAATGACTTGTCGGTAATGTTGCCATCCTCGCTTCGCCACATTTCTTATGCCGCGACTGAACTTCGAGGGGTGGAAGAAATGAAAGCCGCCAGAGCTCAGATTGAAACGTTCAAGAAAACGGTCGACAATCCTGTTTATGTCCCTCCGAGTTTTCGCAAACGACCGGGCACGGCCAAAGTGCTTGACGAGATCGATAACAACATCAAGGCATTGGATGGGAACATTCAGAAGGAGCAGGATTACTCATCCACGCTGGTCGACATCAAGAAGCTGGCCGAAGAAGGCCAAACGGATAACGCGTTCCAACGATATCGAAAACTGACCCGCAACTATGGTGATCTTTCGGGTCGCGAGGCATTGCAGAATTTGATGCTGGAAGTCAGCAAACGGGAAAGCGATCTGGTTCAGTCCGTTTCCATGGATATCCCAACCAGCCAATCGCCCGCTCAGACAGCCATTTCGCGGACCGTGGTGCTTGGCTCCAAGTCTGGTACGCCGCTGCCCGGATTGAAGGGCGAAGTGTTGACTTTCCTTGCTGAAGGGTCCATCTACGGGGTCGATGCGAGTGACGGCCGGATTGCGTGGCGGCGATTCGTAGGTTATCAGACGACGATCGGGCCGCAATCGTTTGAGGATGGATCGTTGATTGTTGTGGATGGTCAGCGGAACGATTTGCTGCGACTGCAACAACGTAATGGCGAGGTAATCTGGCGAACGGAAATCGGCAAGCCGATGTTCACTCCCAGCATTGCCGGACAGCGAATCACGGTCACGACGGAAAGCGGAAACGTTATCAACGTGGATGCTCAATCAGGACAGGTGACCGCCGCCATCCAATTGCCTCAGACCGCAAACGCGCCGGCAACCGGCAACGAACGCGACCCGTTCATCTATCAAACAGGAAACTACTCCAACCTGTACGTGCTGTCGGGTGACGATCTTTCGGCCCGAGAAGTCTACTACGTTGGTCATGACAAGAATGCGGTTGCGATTCCTCCGTATCTTTGGTCGGGGCATGTTCTAGTCGCGGTCAACAGTGGCGAAGATTGCGACTTGCTGGTATTGAGACCTACCGCTGACGGGTTGGGGCTGAAGCTGGTCCAGTTGATCTCGCGAATTACAGAAGGCCCCATCACAACGCCGTTCCAACGCTATGGCCGTTGGCTGTTTGTCATCGCGGACAATGGTGACATGCGTCTGTTGGAGTTGGATGCGACCAACGAGACGAACCCGGTGCGAACGCTGGCTTCCGATCTGCTGGACAACCGAGGCGGCCATAAGCAGTTCGCGTTGACCGAAGGCAATAACTTGTGGGTTGCCTCGAAGGGAATTCTTCGCTACCGAATCAAGCGAGCGTTGGGCAAATTTGAACGCGGGCCATCCGACGAGGTCACGGATTTGTTTATCGCTCCGATGCAGACGATTGACGACAATCTGTTGCACGTGCGCCGTCGCCAAGATTCCGCGATGCTGTCGGTTTCGTTGGTGGACAAGGAGTCGTTGAAACCGTTATGGCGTACCGACTTTGGCGGGCAGTTGGCAGGGGCACCGGTTGAAACGGATAACGGTTTACTTGCATTCAACAACCAAGGCGATGCGTTCAGCCTCGGTTCAAAAAATCTCGAAAATGGAACGGTCAGCGACTCGATTCGCAGCAGTGATATCGTGGAAAATCTTCGTTTCAAGCACTTAGTGAACGTAGGAAACGGTATCGCTTTAACAGGACCGAGCGGGCGTGGCAGTACGATCTACTTTGACCCCTCGAAAAAGAAAACCCGTTTGATGGAGATGGAACCGCCTGCCGATACACCGGCCTCGCGACCTTTAGTAATTGGCCGAAATCTGATTGTTCCGTCGACACAAGGACAGATCACGCGTATCAACCCAAAAAATGGCAGGATGGTCGGAACTCCCTTCCAACCGCCAATCAAACCCAACGCGAAAACGGATTGGTTCGATCCGATCGCGATCGGTCAGGACCGGGTCGCGTTGACTGCTGCCACCGCTGATGGTTCAGGCGGCGCAATTTATCTGATCGACACCGCCAACGAAGCTCGGCTGGTTGAGATCGCCTCGTGGCAACCGGCAGGTCAGTTCGCTTCCGGCCCGGTTCAATTGAATGATACTTTGTATGCCGTTGTTCGAGACGGCGACTCGGACCAGATCGTCTCTTTGTCCGTCGGAAACAGCATCGACGTTAGAGACACGGCAAACCTTGACGGTAAGTGTGTCGCGGGACCGTGGGTCGTCGGGGAACGACTGTTGATGGTGCTTGACACTGACCAGCTGATTTCTATCGCGGCCCCCATGTCACCGGAATGGTCGATAGGAATTCCGAACCAGAATTTCGCATTTCCTCCAACCGTTACCGGCAGCCAGATCATGCTCGGTTTTCAGAACGGTTTGCTGGTATGGCTTGATCCTGCGACGGGGAAAGTCGCCAATCAAAAAAGCCTCGGCCAACCGATCAATGGGATGCCTCTGCTCCGCGATAATAAACTGTACTTTGGCGGCCTTGACGGCACGGTACATGAAGTTGACCCATCGAATTGGTAGCACTTGATCGGCGGCTTCCACTGCTGCGTCTTTAATCCATTCAAACGCCTGCAACTGCAAAGCTGAAACGTTGAATACGAACCCAAACGACCTGACATTCCTGAGGCATAACCTGATCGGTGTGACCGGTTTGCTGTCAGCCTTGCTGGCGATGGTGATGTTTCCCGCGTCGGCGGGCGCCCAATGGATAGAGATGGACGACATTTCGCGTCCTCTGGTCGAGAACGAACCGTTCGATTTGCTTTTTTTGCAAACCGAGGGAGTCGTCCTGAAGGTCGTTCCTCTTCGCGATCCCCCGCAGGATCCATTACCGCAATCTGGCGATTTGGTTTTCGAGTACTTTGCCGACAGCGAAGGCCTGCTGAAGGTCTCGTACAGCGATGTCCGTGACTACAAGACGTTCAAAGAGCTGCTGGTGGACGAAGCCGAAGCGTGGATGGCAAAAAAACGATTTGGTCTCGCCTTTCGCAACCTGTTGTGGATTTATGATCACGGTGGAAAGTCGGATCAAAAAATCAACAGACTTTTGCGGACCTGTCTGTTTCAGGATGGCATTGCAGCGAACAAAAGCGGAAACTACGAATTGGCTCTGTCGATCTTCGAAGACATCTACCAGCTAGATCGCGACTTTCAGGTGCCGGGAATGCCCGAAGCTCTGATCGACATCGTGATGAATTGCTACGACAGGATTCTCGCCAACTCGTTCGACAACGAGGACTACTCGACCGTCAATGCAACGTTGGAGTCCGTAGAGAAGAACTACCCCGAAGCATTCGAACCGATCGCAAAGAGGTGGAGGAATCGGTTTACCGAAAAATCGGACGAACTGATTGAGCAGTCGAAAAGATTCGCCAACAATGGCAGGGGCCGGGAAGCTCACTTGGCGGCCCGGCAGGCGGAACAGATCACTCCCGGTCGCGCTGTCGTCGAACAACAGAATGAGGCAGTGCTGAATCAGTATCCACTGATTGTGGTCGGAGTGAATCAACCCGCTGGTGACGCTGACCCTCAAAGACTGGAACACTGGGGCTCGCGTCGAGTTGGCAGGTTGACTAGGCGAACGGTTGTCGAACTGACGGGTGTCACCGAAGAAGGTGGCAAGTACAAGTTTCTCAATGGTCAGCTAACACGAAAAGACGAAGACGGGTACGCGTATCAATTCACGATCGACCCGCCGATGGCAGCTTATGGAGCTCCAGACACAACGACTTTCGAGGTCGCGTCACGTTTAAGCGACTTGGCAAATCCGGACTCGGACGCCTACAACGAGGATTGGGCGAAAGTGGTTGATACGATTGCGATCGACAATGAATCGCAAGTTACGGTCGAGCTCCGGCGAGCGTTCGTCCGCCCCGAAGCATTGATCGATATGACGTACCAATCGTCAAAGGGAGAAGGCGAACCGGCACAGGATGGCGTTTACATGCTGACAAAAAAAGACAATGACTATTACACGTTTGACTTGAATCCCCGGCTTTCCGCAGAAGACAACCAGCAACATCCGGTCGTCATTGAACAACGATTCGATCTAGCCACCGACGCCGTCACCGAGTTGCTCAATGGAAATATCGACATGGTCGACCGGGTTCCAGTCAGCGATCTTTCTCGCTTGAAACGCAAACCGGGAGTCCAAGCACGGGCTTACCTGATTCCGACGGTCCATCTGTTGCTACCGAAAATTCGTGGCGATCTGGAAAAAGATCTCCGATTTCGACGAGGCCTCTCGCACGCGATCGATCGGCAGACAATTTTGCGAGAGATCATTTGCGGCGGCCAGCAAGTCAATGGTTGTGAGGTTATCAGCGGTCCTCTCCCGATTGGCACCGAAGAGAACGATCAGATTTCTTACGGCTACAACTTCAAGACACGACCTCCCTCATTCAATACGGAACTCGGCAAGGTCCTGATGCAACTGGCTTTGCTGCCGAGAAAAAAACGAAAACCTCCATCCTCGGGCGATCCTAATCCGGAAAAATTCGTCAAGTCCATCAAGATGCCGTCCTTGGTGCTGGCCTATCCCCGCAGCAGCACTGCCAGCGCCGCGTGCTTGGCGATTGCCGATGCGTGGAACAAAGCGGGTGTCCCAACGTCGACGCGAGAACTCGATCCGTCTCAGTCGTGGCCGGCGGACGATAACTGGGATCTGCTGTACATGGAAATCGCAATGGAAGAACCGCTGGCCGATATTACGCGACTGATAGGAGCCACCGGATTTGTGACCGAAGTGAGTGCTCCCGTGGATCAAACCATGGCCGCACTAGGGTTCACTCAGACTTGGCAAAGCGCGTGTGCCATGCTCCGTCAATTGCATCAACAGGTTGCCACGGATATGTCCGTGATCCCACTGTGGCAGATCAAGGAACACTTTGCCTACCGGACGACCGTGCGCCACATCGGACGGGACCTTGTCCATCTGTATCAAAACATCGAGCGTTGGCGAATCGACATCCGCCCTGAAGAGGAAGTAGAATAGCATGGCGGGAACCATCACAACCAATTTGAATTTCAGTCTGACCCGCGATTTACGGCGTGAGTTATGGCGGCATTGCATTTTGTACTGCGTTGCCGTTGGGTTTGCGTTTGCTTGTGTGACGGGCGGCGCGATGCCCGCTTCGGGCGGAATCGTATTCGCGTCGAAACAAACATCACCCGAGTCACAACCCGATCCGGTAACAGGGCAACAGAAAGTCCCTGCATTGCAGTTTCTGTCTGCCGGTTCGATCGTCGATTCCGACACTTTTGACACTGATCTTTCCAACAGTGATCTGTCAGGCGGGACCGACCGCGCGTGGGAGTATCGCCCGTACCGAGTCGCCGTCTGGCTGTGTATCGATGGATCGCCTGAATTGTCTGCGGTCAGCGACCGCTTGAAGCAACGTCTTGCAAGTCAGGCTGAACTGACCGACCCCAGCGGTTGGGATCTGGCGATCGATGCAGCTCCTCGGCAGTGGCGATGGCGGCTGCTTGATCAAATTGAAAACCCCGAGTCCATCGGAGGGTTCCAGACCGAGCCGTTGCTAAAAGACTACGACAAATTGATGGTCGCGACGCTCGCCTGCCCGGATGGAATCACGCGAGTAAAAGTTCGCGAGTACGACATGTTAACCGGCCAATGGGGAGCTCTGATGAGCCGCAAGCTGGCCCAACGAGATCGGCTTTCAGCCAGCGTGATGGAGATGTTTCGGTCCGCGTTCATGCCTTTGGCTCGAATCGATCGCGTCACCGAAAAAGCGGGCGCTCGATTACTGCCCCGAGCCCTGAAGGCGTGCGTCAGAACCGATCGAACATCGCTTGAATCATTTGAGGCCGTTCAGAACACTCAGTCTCCAGTCTTTATCCGCAAAGAGGACCGATTCCTACCAGTCATTCGCAGGAACGATCGCAAAGGAAATCTCTTGAAGCTGGAACCGATCGAGTTCACCTTTCTGACAGTCCGAGAATCAAGTGCCACCGAAATTATGTGCGATGTTCACTCATCACAACACGGCCCGCTGGCTCAACGAAAAAGCAAACGCGCGCAGAAACTGGCATTGGTCATTCGGGCACCGGCTGAACCAACGAAACTGACTCTGATTTCGCGCGAAAAGGATGCTGAACCGATTCCTGGTATCGAAATTTGGTCCAGACGCATTGGTATGACAAAAGACGATCCATCCGAGTTTATCGGAAAAACGGATTGGCAAGGTTCAATCTCGATTCCTCCGGACGACAACCGCCTGCGTTTGGTTTATGTCAAACGGGGCTCGCGTGCGCTCAAGAAACTACCGATCATTCCTGGCCTGTATTCAGCCGTAACGTCATCGGTTCCCAACGACACCGTCCGCTTGTTCGCCCAAGGCATAATCACGGGATTCCAGAACGACATCACTGCGCTCGTGATCCAACGTCGCGTCTACGAAAGTGAAATCGAGGCCGCCCTCAAGAATGAGGATGTCGAAACGGCCAAGCAAATTCTTCGCGACTATCAAGATCTTGATTCGCCGCAGGCCATTCGTTCGCGGATGACGGATGAACAGGTGCGACTGGAGAGCATGACCAACGACAAACGCGAGATTGATCATATTCGCCGCATGTTCGACAACCTAAACGAAGTTGTTAGCGCCGAGATCAACAAGTCACGTGAATCCGAGCTGCAATCACGCGTGCAGCAATTGTCGTCGGCTCGGTAGATTTCTCCGACGCCTTTTCCCGGTGTGCCTGCACCGGTTTTTCTGCGATCAGTCACCGCGATAGGCCCTTCTGTCGACGGGATCATCCGCTTAATCGATACAGTCGTTCGCCTGAAGGAGTGCGAATCCTGTCTCAGGGCCGGTTTTCGACATCTGTTTACGTCAATCACTGACCGACCGCTTCGATTTCCGTCAGATCTCTGATTTCTCGGGCTTTTTATTAAAAAAAACCTACGTTTACGGGGCGTGTGCCAGCTCGAAAGCCGGCATCGCGAGGATCGATGGTCCTCTCGCCCAAGATCAAATCGATCCCGACTGTGAATTCTTTTTGCATCGTGAGAGCGTGAAAACGCTTGGCGGTTGTCAATTCGAAACAGTTCGATCGTCTGATCGCGTCTGCCATTTTTGCTCATCCACAACAATCATTTCACGAACACATCCCCGGTCATGGATCGCAAATTCGCCATCTTGTTGAGCCTTTGCCTCGGGATCGTGTGCGCGTTTGTTCATTGGTTCGGAACCAAATCAGTTCAAGAGTTAAACGATGAAGGTGATCAAGCGATCTCTGTTTCCTGCGCGCAGTTGTTGGAGAAATGGCCGCGAGACAATTTTCACTTGCTGTTGACTGACTACCAACGGGGCAACTACGTCGTGGCGCGTGACGAGGACCAAGATGAAAACTGGGAACTGGTTTACGTACCTTTGTTTCCGGCTCATTTGAAATCGCTGGGGAACAATTTCAATTCTGTGATCGTCTACTTTGATGACGTCAAGAATGAAGACGAATTGGATGCTCGACTCGACGCTGGCGATCTTGACGCTCAACTCTGGTACACCCAGCAAGAACTGCCCGAACAGATCTATTCGGATATGGCTCAAAAGTATCGGCTGATGGATTTTTCACGATGTGTGGTGTTGCAGGGAGGGTTCCGGCCTCCCAACAAAGACATCGCGAAATACGCCGTGCTGGCAAGTTACTTGGGCATGATCGCCTGCGGCATAATCGTCGTGTGGAACGTCATTGCCTTGCTCTTGCCCAAGCACCGACCAAATGACTTCTTTAATGATGAGGACGACGGCCCCATCAGCAATCGAGCTGGCCTGCCCGATTTCTAATGCCTTCTCCGTGACGACCGCGTATCTTTGGTTGTTGCCGATCGTGATCGTGCTATGTGGACTGCCTCACTCGACCTGTTGAAAACGGCAGCATCTGAGCGAAGATCGTTCGGCCGACCTTGACGCGAGCATTCAAACGTCGTCTCATTCAGGATCTTAATCCAACTGAGTCATTTTTTTTCCACTGCTGCGCCATTCGATGCCTCTACCATTCGGCATGAATCGACCGTCCACTCGTCTGATCCTGTTGGGATTCGTTTCAGCGGTTCTGTATGGATTCATCTCGTGGTCGAGTTTCCGTTTTTCGTCGGACGTTGCCTTCACTGACCGGCCTTTGCTGGCCGTTTTGACACTTTTTGGCGCGGCATTTCTGCTGTATTTGCTGGCTTGTTGCGAAGTTTGGCCCAACTGGAAAGCTAGTGAGAACAATCAGAAAACAACAAACGAGAATGGGTCCGGTCGAACTTTGCTGCGGCTGATTGTCGGGTTTGGAATTCTGTTTCGTTGCATCCTGTTGTTTTCGGTGCCAATTCAAGAGATCGATCTCTACCGTTATATCGTGGATGGAGCGGTCGGGAACGCGAACGTCAGCCCGTACGAGTTTGCTCCAGCGGAACTTGTGCGGGCCACAGACGCTCTTGCCGTGGACACGAATGCTCCGGGTGCCTCGTCCGACGGCGTCTTGTTCGCGCGTTCAAGCGACGAACAAGAAAGACTCGCGCGGCTTGCGAGCCTGATCGTGTCCAAGCCGGGATTGAACGACTGCCTGCACCAAGTCCACTACGGAAATTACACTTCGCCCTACCCTCCGATCAGTCAGGCGGTGTTTCGGATCGCGGCTTCAATGGTGCCTGATAACGCCAGCCATTACGTTTGGATGTTCGCGATGAAAGTGGCACTGACCGCTTTGGATATCCTGACTGGGTTTATGTTGATTGGTCTGCTTCGACATTGCCGACTGCCGGACAGGATTAGCTTGTGTTACTGGTGGTGCCCGTTGGTCATGAAGGAAATTGCGAACAGCGGCCACCTTGATTCGATCGCAATTTGCTTGACCGTCGGATTTTCATGGATGGCGGTTGCTGCGATCTGGCCAATGGCCTCACTGCAACCCGATTCGTCCGCCGCCAATGTTTTCAGCCTTTCATCAGGCGCAGCCGTCCTGCTGGGGCTTGCCGTTGGCGCCAAGATCTATCCGCTGGTGCTTGCTCCCGTCTGGGCGATTTGCTTGCTTCGACACAAAGGAGCCATGGGCCTGATCCCAGTGCTGGTTTTTGCTGGAGTCAGTGTCGCTTGCACGTGGCCAATCGTTCGCACGACTTCAATGGCTCGCGACTTAAAACTTGTCCCATTCGATGCTCAAGCAGACGAAGTGCTGGTGGTGGAACGGCGGATGGAAGCAGGTGCCTCGAAAGCTCGGGTGCTTCGACGACCCGATGCCGGGATCGAAATGTTTTCGCGGTACTGGGAAATGAACGACTTGATTTTCATGTTCGTCGTTGAAAACGTTCGACCGAATCAGCCAACTGACGGATCGGAACCTTGGTTTCTGGTCACTACCGAATCCCAGCGATCCAGGTTCGCGAGGTCCGTGATTCAAGGATTCGGCCTTGAACGGAACGAGTTCGCGTTCTCGTTCACGCGAATTGTGACCCTAGGCATCTACGTTTTGCTAACGGTTGCGTTTTGTTTTTTCGCATGGAGAGCGACTTCGGCGAGCGACTTGCTGCAATTGTTCTTCATGAGCGTTGCGTGGTTCTGGCTGCTTTCTCCTACCCAGAATCCATGGTATTGGCTGTGGGCACTTCCATTTTTGCCCTTTCTAAAACGCCCCGTACCTTGGTTAGTGCTCAACGGTACCCTATTTCTGTATTACCTACGTTTCCATTTTCAGAATCATTATCCAAATGAAAACGTGGGATCGACTCAGTACAACGGACAATTATTTTTCGATTTTGTGATTCCGTGGGTCGAGTTCCTGCCCGTGTTCGCGATGCTGTTGGGTGGCGCGATAGTCGCGGGTTGGCGGAGACGGGAATCCTGACACCCGAGAAGTGACATCGCACTCCGAACGAATGATCAACAGCGGAGTCCGCAGGCGCTTGCCAATGATCGCAATGGACGGTCTTCTGTGCAGCAGCGTTGATTCAGTCTCGATTCGCAATCTTCGCGTCGCGAATGGACTTGGCGTGGTCGAATAGGTCGAACAGTTTGGCCTCATCTGATTGGTGAATCAGTTCGCGGACCTTGGTCAATTCAGATTGGAAGTGATCAAGGTTTTCTAGGATTGCCGCCCGGTTCTCAATGCAGATGTCTCGCCACATCGTCGGGTCGCTTGATGCAATTCTTGAGAAGTCACGAAATCCCCCTGCCGCAAACTGAAAGATTTCGTCGACGTAGCCAGTACGAGAAACCGTGTCGACCAACGCGTATGCTAAAACGTGAGGCAAGTGACTGGTTGCTGCCAATACACGATCATGTTGCTCGACCCCAAGCGTTGCGATCTTCGCGCCGGTTGCCTCCCACATCGCGGCAACGGTGTTGATCGCCGCGGCGGAAGTGTTTTCGACAGGCGTAAGTATGACTTTATGGTCGACGTATAAGTCGGCGACTGCCGCTGTCACGCCACTCTTTTCCCGACCTGCGATCGGATGAGCCGGAACAAATCGAGACGGAATCGTTCCAAAGACTTCGCGGGCAGCTTCCACCACCGAAGCTTTTGAACTTCCGGCATCAGTGACAATCGCTTCTGCGGACAGATGACCATCAATGTCGGACAGGATCGATTTCATGGCTCCCAGCGGCACCGCTAGAAACACGACATCCGCACCCTCCGCAGCTTCACCGGCATCAAGCGTATAAGAATCAATTGCCCCCAGTTCGACCGCCTGCTGGAGGTGGCTTTCGCGCCGGCTACAACCAACAATCCGCCGGCAATAACCGGCCTTTTTGAGTGCCAAAGCCAATGAGCCACCGATTAAGCCGACGCCAAAAATCGTGAGTTGATTAATCATGTGCTGATCTTAGCCTCCCACCCGGTCCTTGCCGAGATAGCCAAATCCTTTGCAAATTTGTGAATTCCGGCGATTTTCGAGCCGAACAAGTAGTAATTCAAACAATTGTTTAATACACTCGTTTAAGTCAGCTGTTTGGCCCGGTGTTGGTAAACGCCGTGAAGTTTGCTGACGCTACGCCATTCCCACTACGTCACTCCCGTTAATCCTTTTGTCAAAGCGATGAAACAAGAGTCTGCAAAAGAGAGAATCCTATTGGCGGCGGGGCCGATTTTCGCGTCCAAGGGGTTCGAGAAAACAACCGTCCGCGAAATCTGCAGCGCGGCGGACGTGAATGTTGCGAGCATCAACTATCACTTTGGAGACAAAAAAGAACTTTATACCCAAGCGTTGATTCTGGCTCGTCAGTTGCGAGAGGAGCAAGTGCCGTTTCCGGCGTGGACAGACGACGTGACGCCCGACGAAAAATTACGAGGATTCATTGCTCTTCTTCTGCAACGAATTGTCGTCATGCAAACCGAGCCTTGGGAGATTCGTTTGCTCCTTAGAGAAGTCATGCATCCAACGGACGCGGCGCGACCACTGATCGAAAATTACTTCCGACCGTTTCTGGATCGGCTGATGAGCATCGTCGATGAAATCTTGGAACATCGACTACCGGATCACCAGCGGCACCAGATCGGATTCAGTATTATTGGTCAGTGCATGCACTATCGGGTTTCGGGCGAAATGATCTCGATGATGATCTCAGAAGATGAATACCAGAACTGTTTTGAAATCCAGAATCTTGCGGACCACATCTGGCGATTTTCGCTAGGGGGATTGCGTGGCATCCGTGAGTCGATTGTGGATAGCCAACTGTCCGCTTCTGATCGGCTTTCAAATCAAGTTCCCAGTTAATCGTTTCGACCAAGGTACATGAACAAGCATCCAACCTCAAAGAAACACTCCAACGTGACGCTGGCGGAATCGGTCAAGTATCTGGTCTCGTTGGCCATTGTCGCGATGGGAGTCATCGGTTTCTTCTTTTTGAAATCGCTCCAGAAACCGCCGGTGACCAGACCATCCACGTCTCTGATTCCGCAGGTGGAGGTCCGTGAGGTGACGGGCTATGCCGGTCAACTGGATATGGAAGTGACAGGATCGGTGGTTCCCTACCGCGAGATCCGCGTCGCAGCGGAAGTTGCCGGTCGAGTATCGAACAAGTCGCCCGCCTGCGAGGCCGGGCAGTTCGTTCAAAAAGGCGACCTGCTGCTTGAAATTGATCCAGAAGAGTACCGGTTGAATATTGAAAGCCAAAAGGCCAATGTCGAGCAGGCAAAACGTCGCATTGAGGAAAATCTCCAGCTGATTTCTGGCGAAAAAAAGAATATCGAACTAGCTCAGTCAGACTTGAAGTTGCAGCAGGCGGAATGGAGACGTAACGAGCGACTGAAGGACGCTCTGTCACGCAGCGAGCTCGATCGTTCCAGAAGAGCCGTCATCGCAGCCGAAACCGCATTGACTCTTCGCCGCAATAACCTTTCTTCGCTCGAGTCAGCCGAAACCCGTCTGGAGGCGGCTCATGAGGTTGCCAAACGTGAACTAGACCGAGCCGAACTGAACCTGCGTCGCGCGACGGTGGTTGCTCCTGAAACAGGTGTGATTGTCAACGAAATGGTTCAGGAGGGCGATTTTGTTTCACGAGGCACTCAGTTGTTGACGTTTGAAGACACTCGACAGGCCGAAGTGCTTTGCAATCTGACCATGTCAGAACTGAACCAGATCCGAAAAAATGCCGCGACCTTGGCGGGGCAAAACGGTGACTCAGCCGAACTGACTGAAATCACCGACAATGACCTGAGCGCAGTCTATCGGCTTCCGAAAACGCCCGTCACGATCCGCGATCCGGCGAATCCTGACGTTCAATGGAACGGTGTGCTAGAACGTTTTGATGGGATTGGAGTCGACAGTGTGACCAAGACGATTCCATGTCGCATCGCTGTCAAGAATCCAATCGCAGAAACGGAAAACGGAACTTACGCGCTTGTCCGTGGGATGTTTGTACGCTGTTTGCTTGAGTTCCACGCGTCCAGCGGAAGCGGCGAAATCCCCTACTTGGCTATCCCGGAACAGGCATTGCAACCCAATCGGCACGTCTGGACGGTAAAAAACAACCGGCTGAAGCGAAAACCGATCGAAGTGGTCGACTACGTCAGCACTCAACTGGATGGGCGAACGGACCTATCGGGAGCGTTCCCGCGGCTGGCCGTTATTGCTCGAACAGAAGGTGGACTTGAATCAGGTGACTGGGTTGTGGTGTCGCCACTTTCTCAACCTTCGGACGATGGCGAAGTCGAAATTGTCTATCCGAACGCTGCGAATGAGTCCATTGAAACGGTCGATGATTCCAAGCTGTCCGATCATGAAACATCCGAGGAGGATGTACGATGAAGTCGATCGTCAAGTGGGCCATCTCAAATTCACCCGCGATGAACACCTTCTTGATTGCTGCCTTGGCGGTTGGAGCCATCAGCATGGTGGTGATGCGGCGCGAAGTGTTTCCAAACTTCGCTTTGGAAATTGTGCTGGTTCAGGTGCCGTTTCCAGGGGCAACGCCGGATGAAGTCGAAGAAGGCATCTGCCAGAAGATCGAATCCGCCGTTAACGGCGTCGAAGGCATCAAAAAAATCACCTCGATTGCTGCCGAGAACGCGGGTTCGGTTGTGCTGGAACTGAACAGCAACATCAAGGACGTTCAGCGAGTCATGAACGATGTGCGGTCCGAGATCGACCAGATCGCCAATCAGCTGCCGCCAAGAGCCGAGGATCCGGAAGTCAAGCAAATCGTTTTTCGCGGTCCTGCGATCACGCTGGGAATCACTGGTCCACCGAGATCGTCAGGTACAGACCATCTTCAAGCCGATCTTGAGTTACGTGAATTGACCGAAGAGATTCGTTCGGAATTGCTCGATCTGAAAGCGGTTCAGCCTGCTGATCCGGTTCGATCCGCGTTTTCGTGGATGTATCAGCCTCAAGGGAACGCGATCTCATCCGCAGAGATCGCCAATGAACAACCGTACGAAATCAGTATCGAAGTGTCAGAAGACAAACTTCGAGAATACGGGCTGAACCTGAAATCCTTTGCCGACATCGTTCGAAGCCAGAACGTGAACGTGCCGGGCGGAAAGATGGAAACCGTCAGCCAGGAACTTTTGCTACGAGGAAACAATAAGCGCGAAACCGGGATCGAGATCTCCAAACTGCCCGTCATCGCCAAACCCAACGGTGACGTCGTCACGGTCGGTGATGTGGCAAACGTTGTCGACGGATTTGAAGAGACAACCTCGTTGAACCTGATCGACGGAAGACCCGGCTTGGTGATCGAAGTATCGAAAACGAACGACGAAGATTTGTTCACGATTGTCGACACGGTCAAGGATTATGTCGCCGCCAAACCTTTGCCCAGCGGATACTCGATCCAGTTGTGGGGCGATGTCTCTGTGGACGTGGTCGATCGAATCGATTTGCTCAGCCGTAATGGCACCCAAGGCTTGTTACTCGTGTTCCTCGTTCTCGCGGTCTTCCTAGAGTTACGGCTCGCATTCTGGGTCGCCATGGGCATCCCGATTTGCGTGCTCGGCGCCGGGTTCATTCTGTTGGTCACCGGTCAGACTCTGAACATGCTTTCGATGTTCGCCTTCTTGATGGCGTTGGGGATCGTGGTCGATGACGCGATCGTGGTCGGTGAGAACATCTTCATGAAACGCCAGGAAGGCATGACTCCGCTCAACGCGGCGATCGCCGGCACGGTCGAGGTGCTGCCAAGCGTGACGGCCTCGGTGACAACGACTGTGATTGCGTTTCTGCCTCTGATGTATGTCTCCGGGGTGATGGGAAAGTTTATCGCCGTGATGCCGGTGGCGGTGATCGCGATGCTGGTGATCAGCCTGTTCGAAAGCATGTTGATCTTGCCGTCTCACCTGGCGCACGAGAACAACTTGTTCCTGCGAGTGTCCGGTGCAGCTCTGTATATCTTCAAGCCGTTGCTGTGGGCGTTTGAGTGGATCAATCGCAAGGCTGCCAGTGGCTTGGATTTCGTGATCGACCGACTCTATCAGCCAGTTTTGCAGTTCAGCCTCGTTAACAAGCCGATCGTTTTAGCGACCTTGTTTACGACAGCGGCGTTGGTGGTGGGAGCATACTTTGCGGGCTGGGTGAAATTCGGACTTTTCCCAAAGATGGATGGTCGCGAGGCAATCGCAACGGTCGCGTTCCCGAACGGCACGTCAGCATCGTTCGCCGAGTCTTCATCCGCTCGGCTACGTGAAGCAGCGGTAGAAATCAGCCAGCAGATCGAAAAAGAAACGGGCGATCAAATCATCGATGTGATCCACGAAGAGGTCGGGCAATCGGGCAATGCCATGAAAGGCCCGACCGGCATCACGCGAGGCAGCCACGTTTGCAGCGTCAAAGTTCATATGACTCCGCCGGGCGAACGAACGACAACCGTCCGCGAGTTTCTTGATCGATGGCGCGAAAAGGTTCCAAAAATTGCTGGCGCCGAAGCGCTCAAATTTGACGCTCAGTCGATGGGCCCGGGCGGAGCCGCAATTGAATTCAAGCTATTGGCGGCCGATGACAGCACCGAGCATCTTGAACCTGCCGTGGAAGAATGCAAAGAGTATCTTGCGACCAAGGCTGGGGTGGTCGACATCGAAGACGATTCAAGGCAGGGCAAATGGGAGCTTCACCTGAATCTCAGCGAGCAGGGCAACGCACTGGGGCTGAAGGAATCGACACTCGCCGAAACCATTCGCGCTGTTTACTACGGCGACGAGGTGATGCGAATCCAGCGCGGCCGACACGAAGTCAAGATCATGGTCCGCTATCCTCGCAGCGACCGCAAGGACATGGCGAGCTTTGAAAATATCCGAATCCGTGACGCTCAAATGAATGAGCGACCGATCTCGGACGTTGCCACGGCAAACTTCAAACGTCAGTTCGCCGAAATCAATCGTTTGAACTCGCGACGATCGATCAGTGTCACTGCCGACGTGAAGAAGGAGGAAGCCAACGCTTCGCAGATCTTTGCCGAGATGCAGCGAGACTTCATTCCCGATCTGATCAAACGATACAAGGACGAGTACGGAGCCAATCTGACCGTCGATTGGCAGGGAGAGCAGGCGGACAATATCGAATCCATGAACAGCCTGTTCACCGGGTTCGCCGTCGCGTTGCTGTGCATGTTCATCCTGCTGACGCTGGAGTTCCGATCCTACCTTCAACCGCTGATCATCATGTCGGTCATTCCATTCGGATGGATCGGTGCTGTGGTGGGACACGCCATCATGGGCTTGGAGATCAGCTTGTTCAGCTTCTTTGGAATGGTTGCTTTGACGGGCGTGATCGTGAACGACTCGATCGTGCTGGTCGATTTCATCAACCACCGTGTTCGCGCAGGTGTGCCATTCCTAGAAGCCCTCACCAGCGCAGGCAAGCGAAGGTTTCGTCCGATTCTGTTGACCTCGCTGACGACCGTCGCCGGGTTGCTACCGATGCTCAACGAGCGTTCGATGCAGGCTCAGGTGTTGATCCCGATGGCGGTCAGCCTGATCTACGGCCTGATGGTTGGAACGTTGTTGATTCTGATTCTGGTTCCGGTCTTCTACAACATTTACGGGACGGTGCTTGGATGGATGAACGTTCCCTTGATCCCGGACGACCACGAGGAAGCGGACGAGCCCTCAAAACTTGCAGCGTGACGCCAGTTTTCTCGGTTGGACGCTCAAAAACACGAGAATAACCGGCGAAAACACCTCTATCACGATTGAAGAAGGCGGCCATAGCCGATAAACTCCTCTGCTTCAAGTTTTCGGTCGTTCCACGTTCCAGCGCCTCTGGTGCTACGGACGGCTCAAATTCCTGAGATATTCTTCCCCCGACGCCCCGAGTACTCGGTTCGTCTGACTTTAACCTACGCAAACGGTGTTGTTCCTGCCTCAAGGTTCGACCGTCACGATTCGTGACAGCCCACTGCGGAACTTGCCGAAAGGAAACTTCTGTGGCAAATACTCTTGTACAAGATCTGATCGATTCGGGCGTCCACTTTGGCCACCGAGCCAGCCGTTGGAACCCGAAAATGGCACCGTACATCTACGGTCGCAAAAACCAAATTCACATCATCGATATTCGCGAAACCGTTCGCGGTCTGCTGCGAGCAAAAAAATTCACCTCGCAGGTCGCTTCCGGCGGTAGTCTGATTCTTTTTGTCGGCACCAAGCGGCAGGCGTCGGCGGCCGTTCAAAAGGAAGCCGAGCGATGCGGCATGCCTTACGTCAGCGAGCGTTGGTTGGGTGGTGCGTTGACGAACTTCCGCACGATCCGAAATCGATTGACGCGTCTGGAAGAACTGGAAAACATTCGTAACAGCGACAAGATTGAAGGCTACTCCAAAAAAGCTCAGTCGTCGCTCAATCGCGAGTATCGCAAGATCTACCGGAACCTCAACGGTATTCGTACGATGAATCGTATGCCTGAATGCATGATCATCGTCGACCCGAACAAGGAAAAGAACGCGATCCGCGAAGCAAAGGCTTTGGGTATCACAACTTTGGCTTTGATCGACACCAACTGCGATCCCGACACCGTCGATCTGCCGATCCCAGGTAACGACGATGGCATCCGCTCGGTCGAACTGATTATGCAGCACATGGCTGATGCCGTTCTGGCAGGCCGCAAGCACGTTGTTGCCAAAAACGAAGGTGCCGACACCAAAGGAAAATCGGCGCCTGCTCCAAACGCTGAAGCCAAGCTCGGTGCGAAACCGGAATCCGCAGCTGCTCCTGACAAGGACGCCGAAGCGGTTAGCAGCTAGGTCCATCGACCCGATCGACAATTTTAACGTGACGGAACTGCAATCGGTTCTGTCACGGTTTTGCGGTCCGCCTCTCGATATTATTGCGAACACCACGCGCGGGTTCCGCTCTTACATATCACACTCACAACCAATTCACGACTCAACAGAAGTCAAAAGTAACACAGGAATGACCATGTCAATTTCAGCAAAAGATGTCAACGAACTGCGTAAAGCAACCGGCGCCGGAATGATGGACTGCAAGAAAGCACTCAACGAGTCAGGCGGTGACTTTGACGGTGCGCTGGACTACTTGCGGAAAAAAGGCCAGAAAGTGGTCGCCAAGCGAGCCGACAGGGACGCCACCGAAGGCACCGTTGTCGCGTTGACCAGCAACGCTGGCGACAAGGGTGTTGTGATGGCTCTCAGTTGCGAAACCGACTTCACAGCCAAGAACGATGCGTTTGTTCAGATGGCAAAAAGCGTGGCTGAGCTAGCGCTCGAAAAACTCCCAGCGACCAAAGAAGAACTGTCCGGTCTAGAGCTGGACGGTGCTCCTGTCGTGGAAAAGCTGAACGGCTTGACCGCCATCGTTGGCGAAAAGATCGAAGTGTCGCAATACAGCACGATTGAAGGCGACAACATCGCTTCTTACATTCACGCCGGTAGCAAGATTGGCGTTCTGGTTTCTTACAAGGACGGCGGCAAAGGGGACGAAGCGGCTCAGTTTTTCCGCAGCGTCGCCATGCACATCGCGGCCATGAGCCCGTCCATCATGCGACCAGATGAATTCGATGCCGACTTTGTGGCCAAGGAAACCGAAGCGATTCAGGCCCAGATCAAGGCCGAGAACGAATTGAACGAAGCCGAAAATCTGGGCAAGCCCCAGAAGAAGGTTCCTCAATTCGTCAGCCGGTTGCAGTTGACTGCTGAAGTCTTGGCCAAGGCTGAAGAGGACATCAAGGCCGAACTGGCAGCTGAAGGCAAGCCAGAGAAGATCTGGGACAAGATCGTTCCCGGCAAGCTGGAGCGTTTTATCAGCGATAACACGACGCTCGACCAAGAACGCTGCTTGATGAGCCAATCGTTTGCGTTGGACGACACCAAGACTGTCGAGCAAGCCGTCAAAGATTTCGCCGACGGAGCGGAACTGCTCAGCTACGCTCGCGTTTCTGTCGGGTAACGTTGTCTCGCTCTGTTGGGGCACCGGATTTGTGGACTTACAGAGACATCCGACTGGTCAGACCGGTCGGTCGGATGTCCTAGTGATTGGCGCACTAGAGCACGCCGCGAAGAAAGCAGCCCGTTGACTTACGTTGACCGACACCGCCGCGATTGGTGCTCGCCGAGTGACCAACGTGAGTTCTCACGGAAAGAAAAACGAATCACTGGCGGAGACCGTAAATTGCGTTGACTGAAATTTGCCGCGGTCCAAAAGGATTACTGGATTTGCGATTCAAAAGTTGAACTGCCGGTTGGGTGAATCCGTGTGAGACTCTTTCATCAGACGATCTAACTCGCTGACGATCTCTGGGTGTTGACTGGCAACGTTGTTGGTTTCGGAAATGTCCTTCGACAGATCATAAAGCTCAATCGGCAACGGATTGTCTGTTGAAACGTTGTACCGCACAGCCTTCCAATGGCCCGATCTGATTGCGATGCGGCCTCCCATTGCCGGGAATCCCCAGTACAAAAACGGATGTTGCTCTTGGGCGCCTTCGCCGATCAGCGTCGGAAGCATTGAGATCCCGTCGGTCGCCCGATCGAGTGGTTTGCCAATCATGTCAGCAACGGTGGGCAAAAAATCCCAAAACGCCGATACGTGACCGGACTTCGAACCTGGAGCAATCTTGGCCGGCCAGGTCGCAATCATGGGGACTCGGATGCCACCTTCATACAGGTCGCGTTTGTAGCCTCGCAGCGGTCCGTAAGAATTGAAATAATCTGGGTCGTGACCACCCTCCAAGTGTGGCCCGTTATCGGATGTGAAGATTACCAGCGTGTTGTCCTCGATCCCAAGCGTTGCTAACTCTTTGACAATCTCACCTACGTAATTATCCAGCACGTTAACCATCGCTGCGAATGCGGCCCGCGGTTCCGGTTGAGCGATGTAGTAACCTTTTGGATGGCTGGGTTCCGGAAGAAACTTGCCGCGGTACCTTTTCATGTACTTCTCTGGCGCGATCATGTCAGCATGAGGCTGAATCGCGGCGTAAAACAGAAAAAAAGGCCTCGCCTTGTTCTCGCGCATGAACTTTAGCGCTTGAGAATGAATCAGGTCCGGAGCGTAGTCGTTGTCATGCGACGACACGTTACCCCACAACAGTTCACGTTGATTGTCGTTCCAGAGAAAGGCCGGGTAGTAGCAGTGGGCCATTCGCTGGCAGTTGTAGCCGTAAAATCGATCAAACCCCATCTTCAAGGGTTCGCTGTCTGAGCCGGGAAAGCCAAGGCCCCATTTACCAAAAACACCCGTCTGATATCCGGCATTCTTCAGATGATGGGCGACCGTAAATGTGTCCGCCGGCATGGAAGCCTGACCCTCAGGTTGGATCTCAGCGTTTCCACGAACCGGCGTATGCCCCGAATGTAGACCCGTCAACAAAACGGATCGGGACGGAGCACAAACCGTGCTTCCGGAATAGTGCTGAGTGAACATCATGCCACGTTCTGCGAGCGCGTCGATGTTCGGCGTTTCAAATTTTTCTTGGCCGTAGCAACTGAGATCTCCATAGCCCAGATCGTCCGCCATAATGTAGACCACGTTCGGATGTCCGGCAGGTTGTCCCTGCGTCACGGCAGCAAACGAGCAAGCAAAACCAAGTTGCATTAAAAAGTAAATCAGTGAATTCATCGAATGGCTTTCGCGGATTAGATGGGGACGTTGCAACGAGGTGATGGCACACTGCCCTGCCCTTGGTGGATGGTGTAACCTTGGCATTCTACCGAAAACTTGGGCCGACACACTCAGCGCGCGATCGATGTGGAACCAATGAAAGACGACAAACTAATTCAGCCCCAGCAGTTCCTTGATTCGAACGTTTCGAAACAGCACCGTACCTTCTTTGCCTTGGTGAACCTGTAGGCCGAAAAATCCTTTCTGGTAACTCCCGTCGTCGATCCAATGAGCCACCGGAGTTCCGTTGACCCAGGTCTTTACGACGTTGCCGTCAGCCAAAATCGTCAGACGATTCCACGATGACAGTTCGCGTTTCAATGCTTCTCGTGCCTGCTGATGTCTCTTCAGCCAGACGGGATAAAAGTAACCGCCGCAACTTTGGCCATAAATGCCGCCGTTCCAGTAACGTTCTTGAGTAACACCTTCCATTTCGGCTTGGGGCCCGAAAACGATTTGTTTTCCATTCTCCTTCCGCAGTTTCGAACGAAACATGACTCCGGAATTGCCATCGACTTGCCAACTAATGTCGCAACTGAAAATGAAATCTGAGTAGTCGGTTGTGTCCGTACATAAATACGTGCTGGGGGAACCGGGGACGCAAGTTCCGACAAGGATGCCATCTTTCATTTCAAACTTGCAGGAACCACCGATCGGAGTCCAGCCCGTCAAATCAGTTCCGTTAAACATCGCTGAGAAACCATCATCAAGGTTTGGTTCCGAATCAAGATTGAGCAACATGCTCTCAGGCTTGGGGGCGTTCTTTTGCGTTTTGTATCGCTTGTACCACTCCGCTTGAGAAGGCGCGACGGAGTGCGTTTGAATGAGTGGCCGCGCTGCCTTGGTTTCCCCTTTTGCTTTTGGAACCAGTTCCGTGTGAGGAATCTCGGGTCGTTTCATTGTGTCGTCGGGGCTACGAAATACCCAAGGCTCCCAAGTTTTGCGAGCCACTTGCCACTCCTCCAAGCTTCGCGTTGGATACCAAGCGGGTGATCCGTACGTTTTGAAATCGTATTCATCAACGTTCTGCTTTACCCACTGAGCAACCGTTGGCGTCGGACAGGATTCTGGAAACGCACTCGAGCCGTCAGGCCGTATCCCCTGAAACTCGGCCGTGATGCCTTGATCGTTGATGACGTTCTCGCGCCACTTGTTCAGCTCCGCCAGTAAAGTGGTTTTGACATCCGCGTAGTCTGGATCGTCGGCTAGGTTACTCACTTCGTGAGGATCTGACTCTAGGTCAAACAATTCGATTTGAGGTTTGGTGGGAGCCAAGAACGCAGCTTGCGGTGGAGTCAGTTTCCCTTGCAAGTTCAACACGCTCATCTCCGCCAGCACGGGATAGCACTGTTCTTTGTATCGGCTGTACTGGCAGTACGCCCGTTCGGGCATCAGGTTCAGAATCAACTTGTGTCGCTTAGAACGAATTGACCTCATCGCATCGTGCGTGTTATCCATTTTGTCTCGAGCCGCAAACACGTACTTACGATTTTTGATCTCCTTCCCGAACAGATTCTTGCCGTGAATTGGGACCGGTGGAGTGATTCTAGCGGCATTCAAAACGGTAGCGCAAAGGTCGATCGACATGGCAAGATCGCCACTTACCTGATTAGGTTTGATAACGCCTGGCCAACGAATCACCATGGGTATACGAGTTCCGCCGTCGTAAAGGAACTGCTTGCCGCGGATGTGGCACCTGCCATGGTCACCAATAAAGATCACCATCGTGTTGTCGGCGAGCCCCTCATCATCAAGCCTTTTGAGTAATGCTCCGACCTCACGATCGACCAACTGCATTTGCTCCAACCCGTTTGCCCAGTCTCGGCGTACGAATTCCGTATCCGGATAATAGGGCGGTATTTCAACATCTTTGGGATTGATCGGGCGTTGCGGATCTCGGTTCCAAGCACGGTGAGTGCCTCCGAAAGTGATTCGGGCGAAAAACGGTTGCCCTTCTTTTCGTTCGCGCCAATCCTTGCCCATGAACAGCTTATCTTTCGAGTCTAGTAGAAAATTACAGTCGATTTTCCAGCTCATCAGGCAAGTGAAGTATCCTGCGTCGGCGAACAGATGAGGAATCGGGCGGATCCCAAAGGGCAAAGGCTTCTTCTTGTCTGTGCGGTGTTGATGCGCACCGATGTAGTTCTGATGGAAGCCAGTCATCATTGCTGATCGAGAGGTCGAACAAACGGGCGACGTCGTGAAGGCCGTTTCGAATCGTACGCCTTCACTCGCGAGCCTATCGACGTTCGGGGTCGAAATCGCCTTCGTTCCATAGCAGGACAGATCGGGTGACCAGTCCTCGATTGTGATCCATAGAATGTTAGGTTGCCGGGCTTCGAGATCCTCCGCAACGGCATGTTGCGAGCCACCTTCAAGCAAAATTGTCAGCAAGATTGCAATGAGCGTCAGTTTCATATTGATTCGTACCTAGGTAATTGGAATGAGGAATTGTATTGCATCCAATGCATCGGCATGTTATTCACTCGTCAATCAACTCGATGGGTTTCGCTAAATCGGATTCTAGCCCAGACCGCTGCGTGATCGGAAAGCGAACCTTCTTGCACTGCACTATCTAAAAACCGAATCGTATTACTTGATGCCGACCAGTCGATTGAATTCGAAGTAGGAATGCCAAGTAACAGGTAGTCTATCCGGTCACCACCGCTGTCAACCAATGCATCGCTCGTTCCTTTGGCGAGCCTGCCGTCACTTGCATTGATAGCGACATCCATCATTTTGAAATCTTTCATGGTCACGTTAGCAACCATGTCACGATACTCCCTTTTTCCCAATTGGTCTGAATTCAGTGGTCCAATGATGTTGAAATCGCCCATCAGCAAATAGGGCACGCCTACGCGGTGGTGAGACTTCACAAACGCTGCCAGTTCTTTGACCTGTCTATTTCTGATCGG
Organism: uncultured Pirellulaceae bacterium; assembly: GCA_937928215.1. Classification (GTDB taxonomy): domain Bacteria; phylum Planctomycetota; class Planctomycetia; order Pirellulales; family Pirellulaceae; genus Mariniblastus. The sequence goes on from CALFWL010000119.1 coordinate 26,268, forward strand.
CGTTGAAAAACTCTCTAGGTGAACTAAAAAGCTGTCCAGTTCCAGCGTTGCATTTATCTTCAGCCGTGCGTGCAAAGCGCCTTTGGCGGCTAGCCCGTCAGCGGCTTTGAACCCACTGCTCAAAAACCGTGACCCGTCGGAAAAAACCAACGAATTCTCCGCAAGAATTGGAAACCGACTGAATAGCAACAAGCCACCGCCTGCAAATTGAAAAACACCCGTCGGTGGAGGCGAGCGAATGAAAGAAAACGCGCGTTCAGGATCCGCATTCATTTCATCAATCATTTTGGCGGCCAGCTTCTCGTCAAAAACCTCAGAAACCCCGAATATATCAAACTTCGAAAGCTGATCGGTTATTTTGGTACAGCGATAATCAGCGCTACTCCGCTTGCTCGCAATTGAATTCGCGATCGGTGGTAGAAGATGCGAGTTATAAGCAACAACTTCAAAGGCCGCCAAACACACGCCTTTAATTTTGGGGTTGGCTTTTTCGATGCGAAGATTCCCGAATCGTAGACCGGCGAAGGCAATCGCTAGTGCAAACACGACTGACCCAACTAGCTTGAAACGCTTCAATTTGTCCTCCTCACCCGTCTATGGAAATTGCCGAGGCAGAATAACAACATGGTTTACCGGGTACGAACAAGTACCAACCAATTCGCACCCGCACGAATCAGTGCTTCGGGCGCATTTTGTTGCAATTCCGCGTCAGCCGTGGGTTGACCAGTACTGTTTAAGATTTCGTTACGTTCAGTAATATCTGTCGCTGCGTCACCCGCGCGACCACTGACCAAAAACGGAGCAGCCGGTCCCCTAAGCATAACCGCAACTACTGCTATTGTGTGCACGCTGTTGGCATGGGGCAATTGCCAGATCTAAATCACACGAAGGTTTGTGCGCGCACCACGCCTCGGCATGTGCAAAGATGTCGTGAATGGAGCTGTTGGTACCAATAACGTTCCATCCACCTACGCAGGGCTTGCTGTTTTAGTTGACTGGAGAGTTTGGGTTTGATTTTCCGATCGCTCCGGGTTGGTATGGCTCAGAGAGCCGCAGCTAGGAGCGCGAAGTCGACGAACGCGGAGTTGAGTTGCCTCGTTTGGATGGCGCTAGTACCGCAACCAGTAATTGTCATGCCGCCACGGCGATTGTCTGTCTATTCTTCTCATCCTGCCAGAGTTGCCTCC
>CALFWL010000120.1 GCA_937928215.1 uncultured Pirellulaceae bacterium
GCACAAACGGAAACAGCTCGGCAGTTTTGCCGAGCTGTAAGCACTAAGTCTCAATTTTTCGAGCACAATCCCGTGTGAAAACCTTGGAAAGACCGTATGGCCCCGACTGGTTACGCTCGATTGTTTGCAATCTGGTGCTTATAACGCAATAAAAATAACGCAATAAAAATAACGCAATAAAAATTGAGTTGACACTGGCGAATCAATAAGTTGCCGGATGAACACGATTCGGTGTCGATTTTACGCGAGCGAAATGAAATCAAATGAAATCAAATCCGGCAGTTGTTATTTGGCAAGTGTTTGATGTCTGATGACAAGGCTCAGGCCGTTGTTTCATTTAATTCGGAAACGACTTTGTCGATCAGATTGAACTCCAGCGCTTCGTCTGCGGTCATGAAATTGTCTCGATCGGTGTTGTCTTCGATTTCTTGGAGCGTACGACCGGAATGGTGGCTCAGTAAGTTATTCAGCCGTTCCTTCGTGCGTCGGAATTCCGCGCGGTGGATCATGATTTCTTCGGCAGTTCCCTGCATTCCTGCCAGCGGCTGGTGAATCATGATGCTGGCGTTTGGCAGTGCGAAACGCTTGCCCTTGGCTCCGGCGGTCAGCAACATCGCACCCATGGAGGCGGCCTGGCCGATGCAATAGGTGGCTACGTCACACGAGATAAACTGCATTGTGTCGTAAATCGCCATGCCGGCGGTCACGCTTCCACCAGGCGAGTTGATATACAGATGGATGTCTTTTTTGGGATCTTCGGACTGTAGAAACAGCAACTGCGCGACCAATGAGTTGGCCAAGTCCGCTGTAACCTGCGTGCCTAGAAAGATAATGCGGTCTTTGAGCAGTCGACTGTAAATGTCGTAGACGCGCTCGTCGCGACCGGTGTTGTCGACTACGTAAGGAACGTACGCCATTGGGAAATTGCTCCGTTATTAGAGCGACGTGAAGGAGTTGATTGCTCACGCCGCGAGATATTCGTTATAAATTTCGTGGTCGAATTTCGAGATCAATCGTCGTCTTCATCCTCTTCGCGACTTTGGACGATGGTGATCTCATCCACGAGTCCGTATTCTTTTGCCTGTTCGGCGGTCAGAAAAAAGTCTCGATCGGTGTCCTTGGAAATTTTTTCGACGGATTGACCCGTGTGCTTGGCCAGTACCTCATCCAATACTGACCGATTACGGAGGATCTCGTCCGCCTGAATTTCGATGTCGCTTACCTGTCCGCTGACGCCGCCGTAGGGTTGGTGAATCATCACCCGAGAGTGAGGCAGGCAGAAGCGTTTGCCTTTGGTGCCACCTGCCAGCAAGACTGCCGCTCCACTGGCGGCCTGACCAACGCAGAACGTAGCGACTGGGCAAGACATGATTTGCATCACGTCGTAAATCGCCAGCGTGGCGACGACGTCTCCACCGGGCGAATTCAGATAAAAGTTGATGTCTTTCTTTTTGTTTTCGCTTTGCAGATAAAGCAATTTCATGATCAGTTCATTGGCATTGCCGGTGTGAATCTCACCTTGCAAGAAAACGATGCGGTTTTCCAGTAGCAGATCGCCCAACGTCATCTGTCGCTGCCGCTGATACGACGCGGCCGAGTATGAATTCTGCAACTCGTTCAGTGGATCCCGACCGGCAATCTGTCCGGACTGGATCGAACCGTCTGAAAATTTTGGAATGTTGTTCAACACTAAATCCTTTTTGCAAATCAAGCCGAAACCCGAACGGTATTTCGATGGACGAAGTGGCTTTGGAATTACGTTGATCAGGGGCCGTCCGCCATGTTGCCTGATCAAGCCGATTTCAGTTCGCTCCCGGGCGGAGTCGCTCGGTGCGGTGTCCTAATGACAAATGCAACGGTACCGCGATGCTTGTTCAGAGGCAAGACCGGGGGCAGATCGGCCACGATTGGGAAAGAGTCTGACCAAGCGTGGCGATCAACGGGGCGAACGCAATATCACGCACTGGCCATGAATCCGATCGGGAAGATCAGAAAGCATGGCGCAGGAGACCGGGCATCGCAGGAAGACCCGGTTACCGAGGTACACGATCGTTCAAATTCAGTCGCGATCGACTTTGTTCATGCCTGGAATCGGTTCGGCTTCCCCACCGTCGTATTTCGCTTCAGGAATCATGCGATCACTTCCGCCTGCGGCGAAGAAGTCAATCGCAGCGGTTTTTGATGATTCATCGGTCTCGTAGGCAGTGGCGCTGAAGGTCGCCTTTTCGGTGATTTTTTCGATAACCTTACGTTCGATAATCATGTTTCGCAGCGAGTCGATCTGGCCGGTGCGTTCCAGTCTGGCCCTGACCCGACGCGGTGAATCATTCTGCTGCACGGCGATTCGAGCGACCTCAAGCTCGTAGTCGGTACTTTCGGCTTCGATATTCTGGTCTTCCGCAATCCGCTCAAGAATGAAGTGTTCTTTGAGCAGCGATTCGGTTTTTGCCAGCACGTTCTGGCGCAGTAGATTTTCGCGAGTCTGAATTTCTTGGTCTGAAAAACCGCTGGAACGCATTTCAATTACCGATCGATCCAGTTCACGACGCGATTGACGACGCAGCAGATCTGGAGGCAATTCCCAATTGGCCGATTCGGTAAGTGATTTGTTGATCTGATCGCGGATTTCTTCACGTTGAGCATATTCCAAACGGCTTTCGAGCGTCGATCGGATCATCTCTCGCAATTTGTCCATCGATTCCAGCCCCAGTTGGGAAACCAGCTTATCGTCGGTCTGCTGTTCAATGCGTTTCACGTCCAGAATTTCGATTGCCAGATCGACTTCTTTCCCACGCAAGGCTTCGTTGTCCGAAAACTCGTTAATTTCGACTTTTGTGGTGACGGTCTCATCCGCTTTTGAACCGGTGACAAGTTTGTCGAAACCTTCCACAATCGAGTCCGCCAGCGACAGCATCGGTAGTACTTCAACGGTCAGTTCTTTTGACTCAGCGATCAGTTTATCGCCGTCGCGGCTGGTAACGTTGCAGACAATGAAGTCACCTAGTTGCACGGCGTCTTCGACGGGAACCATGTCCGAGATCCGCGCTCCAAGTTTGGCAATTTCGGCATCGATATCAGCGTCGGTGAACTCGTGCTCAGGGCGCTCAAGCGAGAGGCCTTCCCATTTTGGCAGATCGAATTCAGGTCGGACTTCGATGTTAAATTCGTAAGTGAGGTCGCCTTCATCGGGAATATTGACCTGTTCGAAATCCAAGTCGGGCTCGCTGATCGCCGAAAAGTCTTCGGTGTCGCTGATCTGCGTCAGGCTGTCCATCAGTAGCGAACCCTTTACCTGATCGGCCAACTGTTTCCGAAACTTCTTCTCGACCAACTGACGCGGCGCTCGTCCGGTCCGAAAGCCGGGAACTTCGGCGTTGGGAACCAAGTCGTCGAACTGTTTGGCAAAATATCGCTCGATATCGTCACGCGGGACGGTCACGGTGATGTGTCGTTCGCACGCACTTTTTTCCTTGATATCAACCGCAAGATTCAGTTTCTGCTTTTCGTCGGCAGGGGCGATAACGTCGGTGGTTTCAGTATTCACGTTCAAAGTTCCTGATAGGCCAGCCATCGGACTGACGGACTTACGGCAAAGCGTTCAAAATTCGGTCCGGCATTGTATCGCATTCGCCGCCGATCTACAGGCGTGATCTGGCGAGTTTGTCTGACAATTCGGGTGTGACTAAGAAAGAGGTCAACAGAACAGAGGCGAAATCAGAATGCGAAAGTGAAAGTTCAAAATACCTCCCTCGCAGCGGGCAAATGAATTGGCGCAGGCCGATGGCGTCAGGCTGGCCGGGAGAACAACCGAATGCCACCGGATCGCGTTCCCGTCCAAGCGGAGCCACCGGAGGTCGAAGGAAGAAGTCAGCGGGGTTCCAAGGGGTAAATGGAAGCCCTTTCGAGCCCGCTCGAATACTTTCGCCGCGAAATACTTTACTTTTGGTGGGGCGAAAGAAAGCGGGTGATCGGATTCGAACCGACGACATTCACGTTGGCAACGTGACGCTCTAGCCACTGAGCTACACCCGCACGAAGAATTATTCTCGGAATCGGGCCCGGAAAAGTTTAGGCACTCCGAAAAATCCATTATAGAAGCCGTTTTCAGGTTCGCAAGTGCCTGTGCAACCCGCTCAGCCGCTTTACTTTTGCAGGCATAATTTGATTCGAGGCTAGAAATAACGTAGACTGTCGGTCGGTGAAGCGGGTAGCCGAAAGGCGGTGACGGCGGAATCCGGGCGGAGCGAATCTGGCGAGGCGGGCCAGACGAACTTGTTTTTCTCGACCGTTGGCGGTGCCGAACCATCCGGAGCTTCGCCGCGTCTTTATCATGGAGCAGACGGAAACGATTTGGGAGCCGAGCGACATCGGGTTTTGAGCAAAGGAAGGTCGAGCACTCAGCGATTCAGGTCGTCGAGCGTCGGTCTCTGAGGGGTCGCAGGATTTTGGCACACGTGAAATATGGAGGCAGGCTATGTTGAATGCGAAACTGACGGTGGTCGGTGGCGACGCGAAAGCAAGTGAAATCCAGCTTCGTTTGCCAACGGTCATTGGCCGAGGCCGAGAGGCGTCACTGACTCTGCCCCACCCTCTAGTAAGCCGGCGACATACTGAGATCTTTGAACACGATGGTCGTCTGGTGGTCCGTGATTTAGGGTCGCTCAACGGAACATTCGTTAATAATCAGCGAATCGAGGGCGATCAAGTGCTCGAACCGAATCAGCTGCTGACCTTGGGCAATGTTACCTTTCGGGCAATCTACGAAGTCGCCAGCACACCCGAGTTGAGTCACGCCACGGCGGCGACGGAGATCGAGGTTTCCGGAAAAGTCGTTGCGCCCCGTCAAAATGTGGATACCGAGCCTACGCCAGCGATCGATATTGAGCATTCGCTAGAGAGCGATACCGAACCCTCGCCAGAGTCAGCCGCTTCGGCTAAGCCGACGGGAGGTTCTCAGGCAGCTCAATCTGCAAACCGCAATTCTTCAGGGCAGCTGGCCGACAGAATGAACGCCTGGGGGGAGGTCAGTGTCTCTGGGGCTCAACATTCAGTCTCGATTAGCCAGCTGAATGCTTTGCCGGGGCCTTCTGCTTCAGCGATCGATCTTGCAGGACCGCTCGACCTGGGCAACTCAACGCCTCAGGCTGCCAGCAACGTTGATCCGGCTGAATTTCGATTTGACGGGGTGGTTGACGAGTCTGCTGTCGCTCCCAGCCAATCCGATCTCGGTTCGTTTTTGAAGAAGTTACCTCGATAAGCGACCGTACAGCCTTCCGGGTTCTACCCACTGCGGCTTAGCACTCGGAAAACAATAACCTGCGGATTTGTAAGACGATTAGGCGGTGAAATACGTGGGTTTCGAATACTCAAATCTGTCGTTTATTTCTTGGCGAGTGCTTAGTTCGTCTTTCGCACTTTTTCATAATCCCGCTACTCGAAGGCTGTTTTTTTGGGAATCGTCGACGCTTGCTTGGAAAATGGCAGATCAGAAATCGCCAAAAACGCGAGTAAAATCAATTTCTGCGAAGGTCGAACTTAGCGACGAGGATGCGACATGAAGCGTTCGACCGAAGATGACCGGCTGCTCGTGTCGCGTATTCGAGATGGCGACGAAGCAGCTTGGGATGATCTGATTGCCCGCTATGAAGGTCGATTGCTCGCATTTGTGAATCGTCGACTGTCCAACCGCTCGGCTAGCGAGGACATTGTTCAGGAGGCCTTTGTCGGGTTCCTGCACAGTCTTCCCAACTACGATGGCCGGCGTTCGTTGGAGAGCTATCTGTTTTCGATTTGCGCCTACAAGTTGACCGATCACCTGCGTCGAGAGGGCCGGCGCCCGGCAATTCCGATGTCAGTGGGAGGAGATTCCGATGGCGTTTGGCAATTCATGGGCAATGATCGTCCGGCCAGCAGTATTGCACGCAGCGGCGAGCGTCGCGAAATCGAAGAGGAATCGCTGGTCGCTGCCATTGAGCAGCAAGTCGAGCGTTGGAAGTCGAAGGGCGATTGGAATAAGCTCAAGTGTATCGAGCTGTTGATCGTTCAGGGGTTGGCCAACAAAAAAGCCGCCGCCATTTTGGAACTGACGGAACAACAGGTCGCGAACTTCAAGTTCGATTTTGTCTCACGGATGAGATCGCTCGTTCGGAAACAGGGCTTGCCGCAGGAAGTGTTCCCAGAGCTTTCCGAAAATGCCTGAACGCGAAGCACTGACTTCTTGAGGCCCCTGAATCGCTACTTCCGGTAAAACGATGCTCCATCACGAGCCATCGTTTTCAAGACTTGCGGAGGGCTCAGTTTGGGTTCGTCAGCAGCGATGGTTTCCAATGTTTCGATGACATTGGGCAAACCGAATTGATCTGCCCAGAACAGAATGCCTCCTCGCTGGCTGGGAAACGAGAATCCGTGAATGATGCAAAGGTCGATCTCGTGAGGGGCACCGACAATTCCGTCGGCCAGAATGAGTGACGCTTCTCGCGTGATGGCGGCCAGAATTTGGTTGCAAATGTCGGAGGGCGACAGCTGCGGTTCCGAATTTTTCAAATAGCTTTCGATGATCGGAATCAGGTCTGGGTCGGCGATCGCGTCTCCACGCACCGTCTGGTAACGATAAAACCCAACCATTGTTTTCCGACCGAGCCGTTGCTTTTTTACCAGCCGAGGCAAAATGGGCGACAGTGAAACACATTCTAGGCCCGCTTCCCACATCGTCCTGCCGGCGTACATGCACGTGTCGATTCCAATCACGTCCATGATTTCAAACGGTCCGCCTTGAAACCCGAAGTCTCGCATCGCGCTATCGATTTGTTCGATAGAAATCCCGGACATCAGCAAGCGTACCGACTGATCGATCATTGCCGCCAGCAGGCGATTGACCACAAACCCTGCACAGTCGTTCACGACGACTGGCATTTTGTCCAAACGGATCACAAACTCAACGGCCTTGGCGAGGGTTTGATCTGACGTCTGCGCCGCACGGACTACTTCGACCAGTGACATCAGTTCCGGGTGGCAAAAATGAATGCCACAGAATTGGTTGGGTTGCTGAATGAAGGGAATCAACTTCGCCAACGGGATCGCGGACGTGTTGGTCGCGACAAGGGTCGACGGCCCGATGGCACGCTGGATCTGGTTCAAGACAATCTTTTTGACTTCGATCGTTTCGACGACTGATTCGATTACCAGGCCCACTTCGCTCAGTCGGTCGTAGGACGAAATTTGCTCGATGATCGCACTTGAGTGGTTGGACTTGATCCGAGCAACCGCCGTTCGAGCGACGTCATGGTTAGCGTCCAGCAGCAGCACTTGCTTGCCCGAACGAATGCAGTTTTCCGCGATCGAGCTACCCATCAGGCCCGCTCCGACAATGCCAACGCGATCCAGCTCGACGGAGGATCGATGTCGAGCGGCTTGTTGGCGGTTGTAGGTGATCAACTGCTCATGGTGCAGTGAACCGGAGTCTGAATTCATGCTGTCAGGCGAGAGGCGGAATGAGATTTACCATTCAGGGGTTGCCGTGCGGGCATACGGAATACGACGTGACATCAGACGACTAGCAGATGTGTTTCATCTCGCCCGCTGCCCGCATTACCAGATGACTGGGCAAACTCATGGGTATCGGTCATTATTGCAGGCAGTTTCATGGCACAGTTACCTTTACATTGCAACGTCAAATGCGAGTTCCATTCGTTTCCCAGTTTCGATTGATCCTGTTTTCTGCGTGCGTGCTGACCGCGTCGCTTGTGGGCTGCGACTCCACCACAACGATGGATCGCAATTCTTCAGAACCCGTTGCGGATGCAGTCGTGGCCGGCACGGTGCAATTGCGGGTCGATTTTGCCGACCAGCAGAAGGATTTGAACGTCAAAGTGCCCTGCTCTGCGGACTCGACGGTTTTCACGATTCTGCAACGTGCGGAAAAAATGGGCGATCTGGAATTTGACTCGCAAGGGTCGGGCAGCACGGCTTTCGTGCATTCGATTGATGGTGTCATGAACGCCGGCGGTCGTGGAAAGAACTGGGTCTTTCGCGTCAACGATCAATTGGCCAAGGAAAGCTGTGGCTCGTTTGGCGTCGCTCCCGGCGATGTTATCGAATGGAGGTTTGGCGAGTACCAGCCTGAGCCTGAGCCTGAGTGAGCCAGTTTTCTTGTTTGGTCCACTGCCAGTCGAAGAATAATGACTCAGATAATGACTCGGGGCTCAGGAACACTGGGATTTTCTCAACGAGGCGGTTAAGCTGTTTTTGTAATTAGCCGTTTCCGCGACCGAGTCGGAGACGCCAAAGAGACAAATCCAATGAAACAAATCGCGAACCGGCACCGCCCGGGAGCAAAACTTATCAGCGTGAGTAAAACATTGAATCAGCAGCCATTGAATCAACAACGGAGTCTTTCGCCCGTGTGGAAACTGACTTTCACATTGGTCGCCATGGTGATCGTCGGCGTGATCGCTCGTCTGGAGTTTACGGGGCTTCCAAATGTGAAGCCCGTTGCTGCGATGGCACTTTGGGCGGCGTTTTGTTTCCACAGGTTTTGGCTTCCTGCCTTCGCGTTGCTGATTGTGATGGGAACAACCGATCTGGTTCTCGGCGGGTACGCGTGGCCGATTCTGATCAGTGTCTATGTTAGCTTGATGGTCGCTTGCTGGTTGGGCTGTCGAGTCAGGCGGCAGTTGGACAAATCATCTGACACGTTGTCATTGCGACCGACGGCGCCGCGAATGTTGGCCGCGTCGTTGGTGATGTCGACTTGCTTTTATCTTTTGACCAACGGCATGGTTTGGGCCTGTGGTTGGTATCCGCCAACCTTATCAGGCCTGATCGAATGCTATGTCGCTGGCATTCCGTTTTACCGCTTCACGTTGTTGGGAGACCTGGTTTTCACGACCAGCGGTTTGGTTGCTTGGCAGGCATTTAGTCATCTGTCGAGCGTCGACACAACTAAGGCTCGATTCGGTTTGCAGGATTGACCATTGGCACTGTGCAAAACCGAAGTTGTGAAAGTGATGCTTTGAGCTTCTGGAATGGAAGCAAGCTGACTTCCATTCCGTATCGTTAAGCTCATGCAAACCGAATTTCGTCAACCGAATTAGAAATTTGGTTGATCCGTCGAAACGGCGGATCCGTTGGCTGCATCAACCGCATCGTCACCGGCGGGTGCGTTGGCTCGAATGATCGCGGATAGTCGGCTGCTGGCTCGCGAGCATAGCTCGATCATCTGCTCCGTGTTGCCCGGAGGATCCTCGTCAAGATCGTCATCGTCCTCAGGCGGGTTGGCCAGATCCACAATGCCCACGTCCGAGTCAGCAATCACTTTGTTCAACTCGGAGACGACATCAGTGATCATCGCCTTGTCCTGATCGCCGCCAGCGTTCTGCAAGCTTTTGGGCCCTTGTGATAGCGTTCGCTTTCCACCATAAGCCAGCGCTTTGACCATGCTGCGGATTCGATTCAGTTGATACGTGGGGATTTCCACCTTGGGAGTTCCGGGCCGACGCCTTGCGCGCGGTGCGGCGCCTCCCAAATCCATATCCATCATATCCATATCCATCATATCCATGTCCATCATGTCCATATCCATCATGTCCATATCCATTCCGCCGCCGGACGGTTCGCGTTTTTTGGCACGTCGACGGTTGGTGGCCCCTTTGAACGAAGTCAGCGGTTGTTCGCTGTAGTCATTTCCCTTTTCTGTCAGATCTAGGTCTTCAAGCAGGATGTTGTAATAAACCAGAGAATCAAGCAAGGACTGGGCGGTCACGGCCTGAGTTTCCAACGCCCTCGACAAAAACTGAGCTACTGCGACCGAAGCCTGAGATGTCAACGCGGCGTCGGCTGTTGAAAGATCAATGTTCCCCAATGCGCTCATCGACTCGTAGGCCAGCCACAGCTGCTTGGATTCCTCCAGCTGTAGCAATTTGATCAGCGCTTTCACGACTTCGCCGTCGGTCCCGGGCTGACCGATCAGCCCTAGAATTTTTGCCGAACGCTTCTTCAACCAATAGTTCAGATCTTCGTTCCATTTCTCTTGGCCGCTGGCGGTTCCATTGACGATCGCCAACGCCTGACTGGCAGCTTTGCTGATATCGCCCCCACCTAAAGCGGATGCGTTACCAGCTCGCGCCAGTTGAAGTTGACGATCAATGCCAGCTGCGGCAGCAACCTTCAGTGATTCCGGGAACGAGTCGCCGGTGAAAATCTGAACCAAACTCGAAAATGCCGCACTCGCGGGAGTCGGAGCGGTGTCGCGGTCGCCGGCCTGACTGTCAAGCAAGCCCAGCACGTAAACGGCGTTGATCCGAGCCGCGGGATGAAAGTCTTCTGCGCCGGCAAGGCTTCCCATGGCCTGAACGACGGTGTTGACGAAAGCTGCTCTCGCCGCGCCGGTTGTTTTGTTCGACAGGAAGTCGCCGATGAACTCTTCGCGACGTGCGCCCAATGTCGAAAGTGACTTCGAATTCGTGCGAGTCATCGACGGGAGGATGTACTCTTTGAAAAAGGTCGTGGCAAGTTCGGGGTTGCCGCTCTCGATTGCATCCGATGCGGCCTTGTTGCCGTTCTTGATGGCCGAGTAAATCGCTTTGTTCTGTCGCCGCGTGGTCGCGGATTCGGCACCCTCCTGCTCGACCAAGCGATAGGCTTCGGCAAAAGGAAGCTGTTTGTACTTCTGTTGAGCGTTGGCACTGGAAGTGAACAGCACGACCAGGAGGGCGCTCAGGAGCAGCCAGAACAGGCCGATGACGGATCGAGCGTAAATTGTGTCGACCGGTTTTCGGGCCACACGCACCTGAGGCGCCTGCGAACCAGTGGAAGCGGAAACAGAATGACCGAAGCTGGCGTGTGAGGACGCTGAATTCATTGAGTTTTTCATGGTAAGCGATCTGGCGTTAACGCAATTGGTGGCAAGCCCCGTGCCACAAGGATAGTCGCCACCGATGGCTGCTGTCAATTTTTGATCGACAGATGGAATGACCAAGCCGACAGCAACGGACCTTCGGCTCAAATCGGCGTGCGGATGGATGGATGAACATACGGGAGACGAATTTCCCGTTGATCACGATAGCAGCGAAGGTACCGCTCGATTGCTTGTTGAACTGTTCGGGACGTAGGGGCTACCGGTATATTAGCGAAGATGGGAGCAGACGATTCTTGTGCCCGTCGTTGCTTTTCCCGGTTTTGGGTCTCATTGAACGGAGTTTCATAATGATGAATGCGGATTGCGACACTTGTGTTACCTCACGCGGTCGGGGACAGCTTGGAATTCGGCCAGCGACGTTGATCTTGATTGGTCTGGGGTTGTTTTTCGGTTCGCCCGACGGTGCATGGAGCCAGCCTGAACTGGAAGGCCAATCGAGGCCTCAGGTGGATGCGGCCGCCGGTGGCTCAGCAGAGCAAGCTCTTAAAGGCCCGGTCGATCGCCGAAACACGGACCAACGCCGGGTTGAACGAAGTCGCATCGCCGAACCTCAGGCCGACTCGAATCCACGCATTCCTGCCGACCGAGTCGATCAAGCGATGGATCATCCTGCCGACCAAGCGGTGGATCAAATCAACGCCATTCGACGGCAGATGGGGGGAGGTGTCGCGGCTCAGCTGGAAGGATTGTTTGAAAACTCGGATCGGGGTCGGCAGCAGTTGCAGCACGAGTTCGATCGGCACCTGAATAATCTGATGGGAGCTTCGACTGCACCGCCTGTTCCTGCCGTCCAGTCGCACCTGCCAAGCGGTTCCGCACGCAGTGTTTGTGTGACGCTTCGACAGGCGGCACGAAAATTAGACTCCGTTGCCGCAGATCTTGAAGATATCGAGCTGTATGCGGAATCCGATCAGATTCGAGGTAACGCCCGAAACCTACGCTTGCGAGCCAGAATGATGGCGCCGAGTCGAACGGCCAACGCGGTTTTGCCGGGAGGCTCGACCTGGCAGCAGTCTCCTCGTTATCCCCGCCCAGCGTCGACTTCTGATGAGTCCGGCTTGCCAATGAACCCATCAGGCCCCAAAATTCGACCGCGCCAATAGCAAGGTCAGCGGTTATGATTAGTTCTGTGGCAAGGCGTTTCAGCGGTGAAGCCGGTGGATCAAGCGGAACCGAGTGAGGGCACCAAGTGACCAAGTTCACTGGGGCGAACCAATCCGGCCGAACTGAATCGGCAACTTCCGGCATCAGGCCGGGCGAAAGCGAAAGAATTCATGTCAACTTCTATTCAAATCGACGGCTTCGTTAAAACGCTTATCAAATCGGGCGTAATCACGAAGGAGCAGGCGGTCGATGCTCACAAGTTGTCCAGGCAATCAGGCAAGTCCATGTCACAGGCTCTGATTCAGCAGGGCTACGCGACGGAGGTCGAAGTGATCGAAGCGATGGCCAAGTACCATCGCATGGAATACATCGACCCGATGAAAACCGAGATTCCCGAGCGTGTGATCGAGCTGATGCCCCAGTCGATCGCTCGTGAAAAGAACGTGCTTCCGTTCGAGGAGACCGACGGCGGGCTGAAGGTTTTAATGAGCGAGCCGGGCGAGGTCGACCTGATCGAGGAATTGCGGTTTATTCTCAACCGCGATGTTACCGTCGCCCTAGCGACTCGATCGAGTATCGCCGAGGCGATCAACCGCTTGTACGGCCAGCAAGAAGGAGAATCGGCCGACTCAATTTTGCAGGAATTTACCGATACGAAGATCGACTTCACGGAAACGGTCGACGACGACATGAGCGGCGGAGACGATGGAGATGACGAAAATAGCGCTCCGATCGTGCGGCTGGTGCAGCTGATGATCAATGAAGCTGTCCAGTTGCGGGCGTCCGATATTCACGTCGAACCGTTTGAGGACCGGGTCCGGATTCGATACCGGATCGACGGCGTGCTGACCCAACGCGATCAGCTGCCCAAGCGTCAACTGGGAGCGATCCTGTCTCGAATCAAAATTTTGGCAGATATCGACATCGCGGAACGACGACGGCCTCAGGACGGGCGGATCAAGGTCTCGGTAGGTGAGAAAGAGCTGGACCTGCGTGTCAGCATCATTCCCACCAGTTGTGGCCAGTCGGCGGTGCTGCGACTGCTGGACAAAGACAACATCAAGGTGGGCGTCCGACAGCTGGGCTTTTCTGACACGACGTTCAAGAAATTCAGCGAGCTGATCAAGCGTCCCAACGGAATCATCTTGGTGACCGGCCCGACTGGATCGGGGAAAACGACGACCTTGTACGCTGGTCTGAACAGCCTGAACCGGCCGGACCGGAAAATCATTACGGCGGAGGATCCGGTCGAATACTACCTGCCAGGAATCAACCAAGTTGAGGTGAAACACAAGATCGGGCTCGACTTCGCTCGCATTATTCGATCGATGCTCCGCCAAGCCCCGAACGTGATCCTCGTCGGTGAAATGCGAGACCAAGAGACGGTTTCGATGGGTATTCAGGCCAGTTTAACTGGACACTTGGTTTTTAGTACATTGCATACGAACGATGCGCCCACTGCTGTGACGCGAATGATTGATATGGGAGTGCCCTCGTATTTGGTCGCCAGCAGCGTCGTGGCCATTCTGGCTCAGCGTTTGGTTCGGACGATTTGCCCGAAATGTCGCACCAAATACAAGCCAACGCGGGAAGTGCTAAGGGAGGCTGGACTCACGCAAGAGCAAATCGAGAATTCGACGTTCATGCGAGGGAAGGGCTGCAACAGTTGCAATAAAACCGGCTACCGAGGGCGGATGGGGATCCATGAGATCTTGATGGTAGACGCGAAAGTGCGGGAAATGATCTTCGCAAACGCGTCTTCGATGCAGATTCGCGATCACGTCGTCGCCAACGGGATGGCAACCTTGTTTCAGGATGGGCTCGAAAAGGTCATGGACGGTTACACCACCTTTGAAGAAGTCTACCGCGTCGCCAAGAAAACCGAGGCCGATGAAGCTCGCTGATCAGCAATAGCCGTGGTTTCATGGCTCTGGCAGAGGTTCATCCGGGCTGACCTAGGGCGTGGCTGGGCAAGCCTCGCTTTTTTGTGTCGGTGTTCTTTGACACGCTTCAGGCCGGAATTTGGGTTTTTCTGGTGCGTTTTCTGCCTGAAAGTGGACTTGGAGGGTGTGCCCCTTTAATAATGGGTTGTTCAGGCGATCCGGTGGCCCCATCCCCTTGCTGATCAGACTTAACTTGACCGCCCCTCGAATCAGCTCTGAACTCCTTCCACTTTTCTCATCTCTATTGAGTCAGTCAGGTGCGGCGAAGCTTTCGCTGGGCTTGCTTGCTCGCCCTTCCATCGGACGTGCGAATTTTCGCAGACAGCAGTTGGATTCGGACGTTTTGCTCCGAATGCCAATCCGCCGGCGTCCGAACCCGTTTGCTGGTGAATCTGAGTCGCAGATGCTGAGCCACCAGAAACAGAACGGTTCAGCGATCAATTGCTCGATAAAAACCGACACATTTAACAACCAACATATTTTTACAGCCCCATTCGATAGAAATTCATGGCCGCTCCGTTAATTGACAAATTGCTCGAAGCCTGTGTTAAGCAGGGTGCCAGTGATATTCACATCACCACTGGCCAGCCGCCCGTGTTTCGTTTGCACGGTCGCCTTCGCAAGTTGGAAACGAAGGTGCTTGAGTCTGAAGACACCGTTGCTTTGATGAAAAGCATCGCGCCGGAGCGTTGTCAACGAGAGCTGCAGGAATCGGGAAGTGCTGACTTTGGTTTTGCGTACGGCGAAGCGGCCCGTTTTCGCGTTTCGATTTTCAAACAGCGTGGCGACATCGCGATGGTGTTGCGTCAGATTCCGAATGAAATGTTGCCGCCCGAAGTGCTGGGCGTGCCGGATGTCTTCACGAAGCTGATCATGCGACCGCGTGGATTGATCCTTGTGACCGGGCCAACGGGTTCGGGTAAGTCCACCACGCTGGCCAGTCTGGTGAACTACATCAACGAACGAGTTGACCATCACATTATCACGATTGAAGACCCAATCGAATTCTACCACTACCACAAAAAATCAACCATCAATCAGCGGGAGGTCGGCGTTGACGTGCCTAGCTTTGCGGAAGCGATCCGCCGTGCGTTGCGTCAGGATCCCGATGTGATTCTGGTCGGTGAGCTTCGTGACCTTGAAACGATCGAAGCCGCAATCTCGGCTGCGGAAACCGGTCACATCGTGTTTGGCACGTTGCACACCAACAGTGCTCAGGGAACCGTAAACCGAATTATTGATGCGTTCCCCGGTAACCTGCAGGATCAGATTCGGACTCAGTTGTCCACTTCGTTGATCGGTGTGTTGGCTCAGACATTGTTGCCTCGCATTGGTGGCGGTCGAGTCGCTGCGTTTGAATCGTTGGTCGTCACGCCAGGTATTGGAAACCTGATCCGCGAAAACAAAACCTTCCGAATTAACTCGGCAATCCAGACCGGAGCGAAATTTGGGATGCAGTTGATGGACGACTGCCTGTTCGATATCTGGACGGAAGAAAAAGCCGAAATGGAAGACGTGCTTGGAAAGGCTCAGGATCCCGACAGTCTTGCCAAACGGATCGCGACGGCTCGACGTCAGATGGAACAAGGGATTGACGAATTGGAAGACGGCGATCTGGAAGAAGACTTTGATTAACTCGGAATGAGGAGTGCAGAATGTGGAATGCGAAGTTTTGAAATTCCGCACTCTTCATTCCGCATTCGCCAACCCTTTAGCAAATTTCATTCGATAACTTTAACCCTTGAGTAACCCCCATGGCCGTTCGTAAACTCGGTCAAATTTTTGTCGACCTCGGATTCATCTCGGATGATCAGCTGGAAATGCTGGTCGAAGAGCAGAGTCAGAATCCGGGCCAGCTGATCGGTCGCATTGCCGAAGACATGGGCTTGATCTCGGATGAAGAGCTCATTCAGGCGCTGGGCGAGCAGTTCGGTTTGAAAACGGTTGACATTGATGGCGTTGTCCCGCCCGAAGATGCTCGTGCCGCGATCTCGGACTCGATGGCTCAGTTGTACCGAGTGATTCCGTTGAAGTTGGAAGACGATCGTTTGACGTTAGCTACTTGTGACCCGCAGAACTTGGCGATGCAGGATGAGTTGCGACGTTTCCTCGGCTACGAGATTTCGTTGCTTGTGGCGTCGGAGACTCAGATTCTCAAGGCGATCGACAAGTTTTTCAACGAAGATGTTGAAAGCATCGAAAAGATTATTAATGACTTGCAGTCCGACGAAGAACTGAAAGCGGCATCGGAAAAATTGCTCGGCGGAGGCCCGATCAACCTGAGCGACGTCGCCGAACTGGCCGACAGTGCTCCTGTTCGCAAGTTGCTGAATATCGTGCTGTTGCAAGCCATTAAAGAACACGCCAGCGATATTCACTTCGAGCCGTTCGAAGATGAATTCCGCATTCGCATCAAGGCCGACGGTGTGCTGTTTGAGCTTGTCCCGCCGCCGCGTCACCTGGCGTTCGCAATCACGACGCGCATCAAAGTGATGGCAAACTTGAACATTTCGGAACGTCGTCTGCCGCAGGACGGTCGAATCGAACTGACCGTTGGTGGGCATCCGGTCGATCTTCGCGTCAGTGTCCTGCCGACCATGTTCGGCGAAAGCGTGGTTTGCCGAGTGCTGGACCGCAGTGTGGTGTCGCTGGATTTGGGGAACATCGGCATGGACCCGGAGATCATGAAAGGTTTCCGCGAGGTCATCGACAAGCCGAACGGAATCATTCTGGTGACTGGCCCGACGGGGTCCGGCAAAACGACGACTTTGTATTCCGCGTTGAACGAGCTGAATACGATTGAGGACAAACTGATCACGACCGAAGACCCGGTCGAGTACGACATTGACGGGATCGTCCAGATTCCAATCGATCACGACATTGGCGTCACGTTCGCATCGGCGTTGCGAGCGATCCTGCGTCAGGATCCGGACAAGATTCTGGTGGGTGAAATTCGTGACATGGAAACGGCCGAGATCGCGGTCCAAGCTTCGTTGACTGGTCACACGGTCTTTAGCACACTGCACACCAACGACGCTCCCAGCACGGTGACTCGGATGAAGGACATGGGCGTCCCGACCTTCCTGATCACGGCCACCGTCGAAGCGATTCTGGCTCAACGCTTGGTCCGTCGCATTTGCCCCGAATGCCGTGAAAAAGCGGAGGTCACCGAAGACTTGCGGATTGACCTTGGGCTGACTGAAGAAGATGTCGCAGGCAAAACATTTTATCGTGGCGCGGGCTGCGGCAACTGTAGCAACACAGGATATAAGGGCCGCATCGGCCTGTTCGAATTAATGATCATGGACGACGAACTGCGAGCCATGATCATGGACAACGTGCAAACCGATGTCTTGCGGGAGGCAGCCCGAAAAAAGGGCATGAGACTACTGCGAGACATGGGAATTGAATTCGCCTTTGAAGGAACCACCACCGCCGAAGAGGTCATCCGCGAAACGGTCCTCGATGGCTAGTCTCAAATGCGGAGGTCGGAATTCGGAATGCGGAATGCGGAATTTCGGCAACCACGAAACATACGAACCACACGAAACTTAATATTCACCGAACACCGAACACCGAACACCGAACACCAAAACCTGTTCGCTGTACCCTTTTGCCTCGTACCACCAGAAAACACGATCGTATTTCGCGTCGCAACTAAACGACGCAATATATTTCCAGGATACTCCCCATGCCTACTTTTCAATTTGAAGCGATGGACCCGCAGGGTCAGGAAATTCGCGACGTTATCGAAGCCAACACCCAGGACGAGGCTCAGGATACCATTCGTGAGATGGGATACTTCGTCACGCGGATCTCACAGCAGAAGGCCGCCAAAAAGAAAGGCGACTCTACCGGCAAAGGGCGAAAGACCTTTGCTTTGGGTGGAGCCGGCGGCAAGAAGATCGTGACCTTCACGCGTCAGTTGTCCATCCTGCAGGACGCCGGTCTGCCAATCCTTCGCAGTTTGAAAATCTTGGAAGAACAGGCCAAGCCGGGAGCCCTGAAGAATTCGTTGATCGACGTGTGCGATGAAATCGAAGGCGGTGCTTCATTGTCCGAAGCCATGGCCAAGGCTCCCCGAGCATTCGATCGCCTGTACGTGAACATGATCAAGGCCGGTGAAGCCGGTGGCTCGCTGGAAAACATTCTGCAACGGTTGGCAGAGTTCAAAGAACGAACTCAGGGCCTGAAGAATAAAGTTATCGGAGCCATGATGTACCCGGTCATGGTCGTCTTGTTCACGATCGGCATTCTGACCTTCATCATGCTGTTCATCATTCCTCAATTCGAGGAAATGTTCACCGAGTTCGGAATCGAGCTGCCGGCAATGACCGTCCTGTTGATGAAAATTTCAGGCCGAGTCTGTCAGTTGTGGTTCTTGTTCCCGCTGATCCCCATCGGGATGGTGCTGTTTGTCACACTGGTTTGTAAATTCAAGGCCGGTCGCATGGGCTGGCACCTGTTCCTGTTAAAGCTTCCGGTCATGGGCAAGCTGGTCGAAAAAGCCAACCTCGCTCGCACCACTCGAACGCTCGGTGCCCTGGTGGCCAGTGGCGTCCCGATCATCGAGGGTCTCACGATTACTCGCGAGACATCCGGCAACGCGATGTACGAAAAACTCTACAGCAAAGTGACCGATTCCATCCGAGCCGGCGAAACGATCGCCGTGCCCATGAAGGAGAACTCGTTTCCAGGATTTCATCCGGTCGCTGCGTTCTTCTTCTGTGCTGTGATGTCGCTGCCGCCGCTGGGAGTGTTGTTCATCGACCCGGAAATGTGGATGGGCGTGGCTTATGGCTGCGGCATTCTCAGTTTGCTGGGCGTTGCCTGGTATTTTTTGAACTACAAAAAACCGGTCGTCGAAGATCTGGTGGTCAACATGGTGTCCGTCGGTGAGGAAACCGGTGAACTGGACACGATGCTGTACAAGGTTGCCGACTACTACGAAGAAGAAGTCGAAACGCTGACCGACGGAATGCTGAAGATGATCGAACCGTTAATGATTATCTTCCTTGGTCTGGTCGTGTTGTTCATTGTCGCATCCTTGTTCATGCCCTTGATCAGCATCATTGGTGGCCTGACCGGAGGATAGTCAAACCCAGTGCGGATTTCGGAATGCGGAGTGTGCTTCGCATCGTTTAACAACGATCCGTCTAGCGACCGCGTTTAGTGAAAGACCGCGACCCACAAGTTCATTTGTCATTAGTTATTTGCCATTGGTCATTTGTCATTGATTAAAACCGAACACCGATAGCTACTCACGGCACACCGAAAACCGAAAACCGAAAATCTGAACCTCTCTTATCGTT
>CALFWL010000121.1 GCA_937928215.1 uncultured Pirellulaceae bacterium
GTTCACGAACTATTCATTGAACAATGTTGAAGTTACCGACGGATCGTTGACGCTAGATATTGATAATCTTGGATTTTCGTCCAACATCACTCGAATCATCATTCGACGCACGGGTGACGTTCAGCCTCCGGTTGCTCCAACTGCAACCACAACGCGTAGCGGCGGGCAGCTTGATGGAAGCGACCTGGCACGCCCTGATCAGTTGGGGCAAGTCTCGATTGCATTTGACCAAAATGTCACGGCAACAGCGGGCGAAATGTCGTTGTTCAACGTAACAAATTCTGGTTCGCAAGTTAATTTGGAAGGAATGGGGTTCAGCTACAGTTCTACCTCGCAGTCCGCAACTTTAGATTTCAGCACACTGACGACCCCGCTTGAGCCCGGGTACTACGACTTCATTCTTGGTCCGGGCGTCAAGAGTGTGGAAACCGGACTGGCCGTTCAAGGTGATGGCGTCGCCGGAGCCTACGTCCAGCGAATCTATGTCGCGATTCCAGGTGACGCGGATCTAGATGGAGACGTGGATATTATCGACTCGGTTAACGGCGGTGACGGCTTCACATTCGTTCGAAATCTCAGAACCCGATCGGGAGCCACATGGGCGGACGGAGATTTTGACGGTGATGGCGACGTAGATGTGCTGGGTGATGGCTTCGCTCTGGTACGCAACCTAGGAAACAACGTTCGCCCCAAACAACCGCCCGCAGCGTTGACACCGGAAGCGGCTGCGGAGATCGAGGACGTGCAGATTGAGGACGTGCAGATTGAGGACGCACAGATCGAGGACGTGCAGATTGAGGACAGCTTGAGCCCGACGGTGGTCGTCGATCCTTCCGAAAGCGTTACCATCGCCAGCTCGACTCGAACCCCCGAACTGACCCGTTCGATCGAACGATCGGCGATTTTGGCTGGGCCTGAAACCAATGACGAACCGGATGACGGGGTGGAACGCGATTCGTCGTCTACCGCGATTTTGGTTGATGACTCGGACTCTCAACCCAAACTAGCCAGTTCTTACGGCGTGATCGATCAAGCCTTCGGCGAAGAGGACTGGATTTAAACGCGTCGGCGAGTCATTTGCGGGCAAGGAATGATCGGATCTTAAGCCAAGATCCGATCTTCGATCTCGCATGCGAAGATGGTCCACCGACGATCAATCGGTTGACGATTCAGGGACACCGATCGCATCGATCACTTCATCACCTGATTTGTCAGCCGGTTCATTATTGCGCCAGTAGCCGCCTTTTGCGAATGCCTTCCAGCCCATGTTCAGCCATTTCAGCAGCGCTGAGGCAATCCACAGCGCCCAGATCAGCATCAAGAACCGATACACCCACACGGAAGTCGATATCACCAGCGGCTGTGGCAAAGACTCGTTGGATCGAGGCTGAAACCATTGCAGCAAATTCTGTGACGAACCGTTACCGCGAATAAACATCTCAGGGCGACCCAGCAGACCTTCACTGACCACGGCAATCAAGATCGCCAGCGAAACAACGGTCAGAAAGACCAATGCGACCTGCAGAGCGTTGACTAAATTAGCGGAGGCGTCCTCCAGATCGTGATGCGATCGCCACCCCAACAACAGCAACCAGCCAACGACCAGCATCGCGGGGAAGATGGGAACCTGAGTCAGGCCGATCACCAGCAAGATCCACTCCAAACGCCCAAGCGGAGAAAACGAGATGCCTCCTAGGATCAATGCCGCCAACACCGCGAAGACCAAAATCACCCAGAATTGAACCGCCGGACCTCGCGTTGGCCCATCCGCCCACAAAACCCAACGACTCGCGGGAACTTGAATCGACGAATTGATGTTGGCGGATTCGTAGGGAAGCGTAATCGCATCAGGTTGTATTTTCGATTCGATGGGTTGCTCAGACCGCCAGTTTATCTTCAGGTGTTGAGTTCCCGGCTGTACCGGCACAACCAACTGCTGCCCCGTTCGGCGAACGGGAATCTCACGACTTCCCACTCGTACTGATTCGATCTCAATATCATCTGGAAGCGTGATTGGAAAATCTCCGCCCAAGCTGCATTCCAGATCGATTGCCAACTCAGTCTTTCGTTGCCGGCTACCCAGCACGGTCGCCTGAGTTACTTTTTGAACCGTCATCGTTTCGCCAACAACCGCTGCTGGCTGACTAAAGGAAAGCGTCACGTTTTCACCGGGCCAAGGCAACCACGTGGGCACCAGATGCTCCACACCCGATTCGAAAATTGGCGCCAATCCCTCGAAGGCCACATTCCAGACTGGCGACGTGACCAGATGCCATCGTTCGACCCATTGCCCGGTTTCACCTGCGGTCAAGTCGATGTCTTTGCCAATGGGAAGATCACTCATCCACGACACGGAGTCCTGATCAGCAGCCATCCGAATCAGGACTGAACCATCCTGAACTTTCACGTCCGAAGACAAAACGCTTTCACCCGGCAACAGTGGCACAGAAATCGATATCGCTTTTCCCGCGGATGAAATTCGCTGGGCTGTACTCCTGACCTGCCATGTCAGACCAGTTTCGATGTTTCGATCAATCGCGACGATGGCGTTGAAATTTTTCTGGTCGTAAGCGGCGGCAGCGGACGACTCACGTTGCTTGCGAGCAAAGAAAACCTGCGACTCGGGCACGCCATTCCGTCCCACGCCGGTCACCGTCCATTCCTTTGCGGCAATCGTCACAAAGCGAGGCTTGAGCAAAAACGTCCATTCCCAATCGGCAACGTCGGGTAGCAGTGCGTCGACCGTCACGTCGTGAACGCCGGCATCAAGCACCACCCACAGATAATCGTTGCGTCGACAGACCGACTTGGCCGGTTGACCGTCGACCAGCACTGTCACGGGAGACCATGTCGGTAATTTCCCTGGCAAGGGAACAGCCGACTTCGCGGCGACGTGAACCTGCGATTCCATCGTCACTCGATTTCCGTCAACCTTCATGTCGACCGAAGCAAAGTCCGCAGCGCTGGCCGGTCGGTCGTCATCCTCAAGCAGCCTCGCGCGAAGTTCATCAAGCATCTGACGGCTGGGAAAGTCTTGCGAAATTGCTTGGCTCGGCAGGAACAGCATCAAGCCGACAAACATCAACGTGGCCGTAACTGCGATTTTTCCTTTTCGACGAAAACGAGACCGCTCTCTTGGATTTGCCAAGCCGCTCATCACGCACACGAGCCCAATCAACAAGAGAATTCGCACGACGTTCAATATCCGATGTTGATCTCGAGTGATATAGATCGGTTGGATCGATTGATTGGCAGAAACGGGCCCATCCCAAGTGCAACGAACTTGATTCCAGCTCCACGCAGGCTGGGCCGGTCCGGTTTGAATCCGGGCCTTTGCCGTTTGCATCATGTTCGATGAACTGAACCGCGAAAGCTTCCGGCCTCCCCAGTTCCCACTCAAGCCTTCTGACACTGCCCCTTGCATCTGTGTGTTAACGCCAGCTTTTGCGGACTTTACCGCGGCCAAATCGTCAAGCGACTCACGGTGTCTTGCCGCCTCGCGAACCTGCTGAACTTGAAGCGATGGCAAAAGGTCGCGATTCCCATAAACCGTGCCGGGACGCTCCAGCTGCGGAAACAACGCGGTCTGAATTTGCGACGTGATGAATGGAGTCAAGTGCAGCAACAACAATACCAACGCGGCATACTTCCAAATCTTCATCGTCTTCATCGCGGTGCCTTCGGGCACGACCTTCAACAACGCGGCAGGCAACAGCAAGAACAGCCACGTCAGCCGAGGCGATCCCGGTTCGTGATACGCCAGACCGAACGCCAGAAAAGCCAACAAACCCGCCCAGAATCCCCAAATACGAAACGCGGCCAAGCTAAAAATCAGCAGCAGAAACAGATCCAGCAACGACCACGCCGTCAGCCAATCACCATAGACTCGATCGGCGCCAAACAACGCCAGCATTCGCCATCCGGGAGGCAAGTTCCACGTCACGTTCAAAGAGTCCGCATCTGCCAGCCAACCCGTCGCAGGCAACTCGCCAGAACCATTTCCTCGGCTGACGGCGTCCAGTTTCAAATTTCGCGAACGAACCTCGACTCCGCGATCCCCAGACAGCGGATTTTTTGTGATCAATTGTCCCTTGCCATTGATTCGGACCACGCCCAGTTCCTGACCTCGCGCGATGTCAAAGCGCCACTGAAGCTGCCCGTTGCCTGTCAATTGATCGTGAAATGTGGCCGAGTTCCCACTCTCATCCAGCCAGACCGTGCGTTCGATTTTCAGGTTATCGGTTCGCCGATCTCCCATCCCTTTCATCTTTTCGTCCAAGCCAAAGGGTTGACTCGTGTCCCATTGAAAAACGGGCAGGGAACTCCATTTGGACGGCCATGTCGTCTGGCTGACGTCGATGGGGCGGAGCTTGGTCAGCTCGGCGACTCGAAAGGCTGGTTTCGATTCGAACCCGACCAACTCCAGATCAACAATCGGCGTCGCACCGTCCGAGTACCCGAACTCACGAGCATCGTCGGTGCGAAAAGCATGAAGCGTCACCGTCCATTTCCCTGCACGGACTTGTGCTTTCGCCAAGCCCTGTTCGTCGATCGCGACGGGCAACTGACTTTCGACCGTTGCCAGTTGCCACCCCGCAGGAAGCACCCATCCCAGATCCTCCTCGCGACTTCTGCCCGATACTTTTAGCTCAATGTCGGTCCTTAACCACATGGGAATTCCGTCTTCGATGACGCGATACACCTGAACCGCCAACAGATTCTTCTCTTGCGGCTCAGACCGTCGTTTCAGCCAGAGGGCTCCATCGGAATCCCATTTTGGAAACTCCACCGGACTTCCATCGACAGTCAACTTCAATAAACCGACCTGCGAAGGGATCGTGATCGATTGAGGTATCGATTCCCAAGCAAACTCACCGGAAAGCTCGTGCTGACCTTCGGGCAGCTTCACTGCTGGCTGACCGTCACGCTCGACGACCACGATCGCGGCACCGTTGAGCTTGACCTCACGCGGCCAGATGTCCGGACTGCCGGGCAAAGGAACCCATGTCTCAGTGAACGCCTGCAATGAGATTTTCCAACTAGCGGATTTCCCTTCAGCCAAAAGCGAAAGCTTGGAGGGCCAGAAGTGGATGCGACCCTTGGGATTGTTGTAAGCTGGCGGACTGTTCAAGTGGTCGGCACCCCACATCACCCAACCTTTCCATGGTTCGAGCGTTTCAGGAATTTCTGGCGTCTGTGCCGAGGTGTCCGAGAGCCCAGCAAGAGATGCGCCGACCAATACACCGATCAAAAATAACGTGGAGCAAAACGGTCGAATCATGATGTCACTCACCGGTTCAAGAACGTGGCATTAGGGAGCCACAAAGCCATGCAATCAGAGCGAACAAGGGTCGCAAGTACAACCAAGACGCCCACAACTCGCATCCGGTTCCATGATATTGGAAACAAAACTGGAATCCACAACGAAATTGAACAACGCGATTCCGTTAGGCGGAAGACTTGGCCAGACCGACCTGTCGATAGCCCGAAAACATCATGGATTCTGCGTCCTGCCACGAGTATTTCATGCCGCCTCTCGCCTGAAGCCTGTCTTTGCGGCGAAAAGTCATTCCGACCTTCACATTGCCATCGCGATCAAAACTTGCGTGAGACAGAGATACGTTTGCCGGCAGGGTCGACTTCCAAAATTTTGACTTTCACAACGTCGCCCACCGAGACGATGTCGTTGGGGTCTTCGACGAATTGGTCGGCCAGCTGAGAAACATGAATCAGAGCGTCTTGGTGGACACCAATATCAATGAAAGCGCCAAAATGCGTCACATTGGTAATCACGCCCTCCAACACAAGTCCGGTTCTCAAATCTGACACTGAGTTAACCTGAGTATCAAACTTTACGCTCTTGAATTCGGCTCGCGGATCACGCCCCGGCTTGCCTAATTCTTTAATGATGTCGATCACCGTTGGCTCCCCAAAGCGATCATCCACAAAATCTTGCGGCCTCAATTGATTGCTTAACGATGCGTTGCCGACTAACGTTTTCAAATCTGTTTTCAGGTGACGAGCCATTCGTTTGACCATCGCGTAGCCTTCAGGATGAACGGCGGAATTGTCCAGCGGTTGAACGCCGTCGCGGATCCGCAAAAATCCAGCGGCCTGTTCGAATGCTTTTTTACCGAGTTTGCTAACAGTCGTTAGTTCCTTTCGCTCGGAAAACTGTCCATGGGTATCCCGATGCTGCACGATGTTCTCGGCCAGTTTTTGGCCAATCCCTGCAACGTACGATAGCAGCGGAGCGCTGGCGCTGTTCAGATCGACACCGACGCGATTGACACAGGATTCAACAACACGGTCCAAGCATTTTTTCAAACGAACTTGATTGACATCGTGCTGATATTGTCCGACACCAATCGTCTTCGGATCCGATTTGACCAATTCAGCCAACGGATCTTGAAGGCGACGCGCGATACTGATCGCGCCTCGCACGGTGATGTCCAAGTCGGGAAATTCTTTCACTGCAATATCACTGGCCGAGTAAATCGATGCGCCAGCCTCGCTGACGACCACCAGCGTAACGTCGAGTCCGTTTTTTTTGATCAAGTCGGCCACAAAGGACTCGGTTTCCCTGGATGCGGTGCCGTTCCCGACGGCGATCAACTGCACTCCAAACTTGGCGATCAGCTGTGAGATCGTTTTGCCTGCACCTTCGGTGTCGTTTCTTGGGGCCGTCGGAAAGATCGTCGTGTTGGCTAAAAACTTACCGGTCGCGTCAACCACTGCGACTTTGCACCCCGTTCGAAACCCCGGATCCATGCCGAGCGTGACTTTGGGGCCAGCTGGAGCGGCCAGCAATAGCTTCTCCAGATTCTTGCCAAACACTTCGATCGCTGATTCGTCGGCTTGTTCCTTTAACTGCTGAAGAACTTGGCTGCTAATCGCCGGTAGCAGCAAGCGTTCAAAACAGTCTTCCGCACAGTCGCTCAAGTCAGCGAAAAACTCAAAGTCTCGGTTGGTAACCCAGTGACGTTTCAGACTGCTCAACTCACGGTCGTCTTCAAAAATGAGGCTCACGTCTAAAAACCCGGCTGCGGCCCCTCGCTGCATCGCCAACAATCGGTGACCCGGCAGCCGCGTGACTCGTTCACTTCGATCAAAATACTGCTCAAATTTTTCCGCACCTTCCGCCTTTTTCTTGCCTCGTTTGATACGCGACTTGATGTGCCCAAAAGCCATCGCTTTTTCGATCAGCCATTGCCGCCGGTCGACTTGGTCGGCCCAATGCTCGGCCACAATATCAAGGGCTCCGGCCAATACTGCTGTTGTGTCTGGCAGCGATTTTTCTGGGTCAACGTAGGGCTGAAGAATGGCGGCTTTCGTCCGACCAATCCGCTGCTGAGCCAACAACAAGTCCGCCAGTGGTTGCAGTCCACGTTCTCGGGCGATCGTCGCGCGAGTGCGGCGTTTGGGTTTGAAGGGTTGATAGATGGCGTTCAAGGTTTGCAAGTCACTACATCCCAAGATTGCCTTCTTGAGAGCCGCGGTCAACAGATCCTGTGACTCAATAGATTTCAAGATCGTGGATCGACGCGATTCCAGACTCTGAATTTGGTTCAACGCGTCTTCGATTTGCCGGAGCTGAATTTCATCGAGTCCTGCGGTGGCTTCTTTTCGATACCTCGCAATAAAAGGAATCGTGTTGCCGTCGTTGAGCAAATCAATCGCGGTTTGAATCTGATTGGTCGGAAGTTGCAGTTGTGCGGAGATCGCGGACGCGTGGAGCAGGGTGGAGTTCATAGAAGAAGCCGATGGCTTGGCGTCAAACAGGAAACCAGAAGATTTGAAAGTTCGCGAATTCTAATGGCTTGTCGACCACAATTGAAATAGGTCCCATCAAGCGTCCGTTTCAATCGCCTCAAAGAAGATGGTTAGCGACACGTTCAGCACGACCATGACACGTAGACGCACGGCCGCTGACGAGCAAGCAGCAACACTCTATAATCGTTGTTTTCCCTTTCCTGCCAAAGAAACCCGCGACCATTGAACGCTGTTGAAATTGAACAAGCTGTCTCTGACTTAGTAGAGGCTCCCTTTGATCGGGAGTCTTTTGCTTTTTCGTTTCTTGAAGCGTTTGGAAATAAAGCGACGACCATTAAGAAGCTGAAGGCTGATCGTTCGAAGAAGGGATCGTCAAACAAAAGCGATCTGGAAGGCGGGGTTCTTCAGACCAAAAACATTCACCTGCTGGTCTGCGACGAAGGCAACGTTACGCAGTCACTGAAAGCTCTTGTTGACAGCCCTGAAACGGCCAAGCGAAAATGCAAATACGCTCTGGCGACCGATGGCAAGACGATCGAAGCAGAGAACATCGTCGAAGGCGAGACACTTGTCTGCGA
>CALFWL010000122.1 GCA_937928215.1 uncultured Pirellulaceae bacterium
GTTGTTTGAGAGGCGTAGGTTGCCGGAGGCTTCCAGTTGCTTCATCGTCAACGACAAGAGACTGCCAGAGAGGCAAGAAAAACAGCGGACGGAGAGGGATTCGAACCCCCGGTAGGCGAACCTACGCCGGTTTTCAAAACCGGTGCCTTAAACCAGACTCAGCCATCCGTCCGGAACTTGCTGATGTCGACGGCTCGGCTTCTGCCATCGATCTGAACCGAATGATACCAAAAGCGGCGGATGATCAAAAGAGCCATCTGAATCCCTCAAACCGGCGACCGGCCGACCAGCTCAAGCACCTGCTCAAGCCAATACGACCCCGACTGGCGATTGGGGCCATCGGTAACTACGATGGCTGATTCAAATTTCGTGATCGAACGACGCAAATTCGTAGGTTTGCTCCGCAGTCATGCTCCGCTGAACAACTTTTGTCCAAAATGGAAAAAACAGGCGTCGCCATCGTTGGCATGGGAACCGTGGGAGCCGGAGTGGCTCGATTGCTCTACGACCAAGGAGACCGCATCGCTCGTCACGCCGGACGAAAGTTGTGGCTGACTCATGCGGTTGTGCGTGACTTGAAGAAGCCGCGCGACATCGATTTGCCAGCCGATGTGGTGACCGATGATGTCCAAAAAGTAATCGATGACGACAGCGTCAAAGTGGTCGCGCAACTGATTGGCGGCATCGAACCCGCTCGAACGATCATGCTGAAACTGCTGGAAGCCGGCAAAGATGTCGTCACCGCCAACAAAGCACTGATGGCTCAGCATGGCCCGGAGTTGTTTGATCGCGCTCGTCAGCTGGGTCGGGCGATCGCGTTTGAGGCGTCGGTGGCCGGCGGGATTCCGATTGTCGCCAACATCAGCCAGTGCCTGTCCGCCAATCAGATCGTCTCGTTGCAGGGAATCTTGAACGGAACCAGCAACTACATTATCACGCGGATGGACCTTGAAGGTGCGTCGTACGACGAAGCGGTCAAGGAAGCGCAAGAGTTGGGTTACGCCGAAGCCGATCCTTCGATGGATGTCGATGGCACCGATGCCGTCCAAAAGCTGGCGATCCTTTCTCACCTTGCCTTCGGAGCCCGTCCTGACTGGACCAAAATTCCCAAACGAGGCATCGATCAGCTGGACGAAGCTGATTTGCGGTATGCAAGGCAACTTGGTTTCCGAGTCAAACTGATCGCGTACTCGAAATTGGTTGGTGGCAAACTACAGTTGCTGGTTGGGCCGATGCTGATCAAGATAGGAACCCCTCTGGCTGAAGTCCGAGCCAACTACAACGCGGTCAGCGCGATCGGAGACGCGGTTGGTCCCGTTTTCTTTCACGGTCAGGGGGCCGGGCAGATGCCAACGGCTTCTGCTGTCGTGGCCGACATGATCGACATGGCGGTCGGGCGAACAAAAATCACGTTTGAAACGCTTGAGCTATGGGCCGAAGGACAGACTCGGGTCGACATGGGTGATCCTGGCGACTTGGAGGGCAAGTTCTACTTGCGTTTCGACGTGAAGGACGAACCGAACGTGCTGGCTCAAATTGCTGGTGTTCTGGGCAAGCACGAGATCTCGATCGCATCGGTGTATCAACATGACGGCGATGCAACGACGGAGGGAATCGTTCCTCTGGTTATCGTGACACATCTATCGGCCGAGAAAAATGCGAGTTCGGCAATCAAGGAGCTTGATCAACTGGACTGTGTCAAGAAAGTCGCCGAACGTCTGCGAATCTTGGACTAGAGCCACTTAAAGGTGGTCTGAACTTCGAACTCCACTGTACCCTGTAAAATTGTAAACTTGATTCATGAAATACGTTATTATCATTCCCGACGGCTGTGCCGATGAACCGCAGGAATCGCTCGGTGGAAAAACTCCGCTGGCCGCTGCCAACACTCCCACGATGGACAAGATCGCGGCGGCGGGTGTGGTCGGTCGAGCCAACCACACGCCGACTCAATTTGAGGCCGGTAGTGCCGTGGCCAACATGAGCTTGTTGGGCTACGACCCGGTTGCCAACTACACGGGCCGCGCTCCGCTCGAAGCCGCCGCTCAAGGCATCGAACTCGCTCCGGAAGATTGGTGCATCCGTTGCAACGTGGTCACAGTCAAAGAACAGACGATGCACAGCTTCACCGCTGGACACATATCGTCCGAAGAAGCCAAAGAGCTTCTGGTTACTGCTCAAGAAAAAGTCAACGACGATCGTCTGGAATTCATTCCGGGCGTCAGCTACCGCAACCTGCTGATGCTTCGCCCGACCGCGGATCAACCAGCGCCATTCTCGAACGAAACGCGAGCCACTCCGCCTCACGATCTGACTGACAAGTCCATTGCCGAGGACTTCCCTCGCGGACCTGGTAGCCAGTTACTGAACGACTTGATGAGTCAGAGCATGGAATGGTTCGATCGGCATCCGGTCAATGCGAATCGCATCGCCAATGGTAAACCGCCCGCGACCAACGTCTGGCTGTGGGGGCTGGGACAACGCCCGTCGCTTGAGTCATTCCAGGAACGGCATGGACTGAAAGGCGCGATGATCACGGCCGTTGATTTACTGCGAGGACTTGCGGCTTTGATTGGATGGGATCGAGTCGAAGTTCCTGGAGCCACCGGATACACTGATACTGACTATGCCGCCAAAGGTCGCTATGCGATCGAAGCGTTGGGCAAGTACGACATCGTTTGCGTTCATGTCGAAGCCCCCGATGAATCCAGCCATGAAGGCGACGTTGGGAAGAAGATTGCATCGCTCGAAGCGATCGACAAAGACATCGTCGCGCCGGTTTTGGCTCATCTGGAATCGCAGGGCGATTTCCGAATTCTGGTCAGTCCGGACCATCCGACCTACATCAGCACCAAGACGCACACTCACGGAGACGTGCCCTTCACCATCTGCGGAACCGGGATCGATCCAGATTCTTCCTCCTCGTACGACGAAGAAACCGCTACCGCGAGCGATCTGGCCAAGCTTCCTGGCTGGCACGTGATGGAATACTTTTTAGGCAAGTAGTTGGGCGACCAATTCAAAACGCAGAGGCGCCTCATGTCCCAAGCTCATACAATCGCCATTCTCCCCGGTGATGGCATCGGCCCAGAAGTCACCGCCCAAGCCGTTCGGGTCATCGATGCGCTGAACGAACGTCATTCGGCCGCGATCAGCTACGAACAAGCTCCATTTGGCGGAGCCGCCTACGACTTACACGGCGTTCCATTACCCGATACCACTCTGGATCTTGCTCGACGCAGTGACGCGATTTTGTTGGGAGCCATTGGCGGCCCGAAATGGGAGTCGATCGAACGCAGCCTGCGTCCCGAACGCGGGCTGTTGGGAATACGGTCGGAGCTGAACCTGTTTTCCAACTTGCGTCCGGCAATTCTATATCCAGAGCTTGCCGATGCGTCGACGTTGAAACCGGAAATTGTTTCGGGCCTAGACATTATGATCGTCCGCGAGCTGACCGGAGGCATCTACTTTGGCCAACCAAGGGCTATCGAACAAACTGAACAAGGCGAGCGTCGTGGCTTCAACACATTGGTTTACACCGAACCGGAAATCCGCCGCATCGCGCATTCTGCTTACACTATCGCGATGCAGCGCGACAAAAGGCTGTGCAGCGTCGACAAGGCGAATGTGCTGGAGTCGTCTGAACTGTGGCGAGAAATCGTGACGGACGTTGGGAAGGCATTCCCCGAAGTCGAACTGTCGCACATGTATATTGATAACGCGTGCATGCAACTGATCCGATCCCCCAAGCAGTTTGACGTGCTTGTCACCGGCAATCTGTTTGGTGATATTCTGTCCGACGCGGCTTCTATGCTGACCGGATCGATCGGCATGCTCCCGTCGGCGTCCTTGGACGAAAACGGTAAAGGCATGTACGAACCCGTCCATGGTTCGGCTCCCGATATCGCGGGCAAAAATATGGCCAACCCGATCGCTACGATTCTGTCCCTAGCCATGCTGCTGCGAAGTTCGTTCGAACGTGCCGATCTGGCCGACATCGTCGAATCCGCGGTTCGAAGCGTCCTCAAGAGCGGAATGCGAACGGGCGACATTGCCAAGCCGGGCGAGCCGACCGTGTCGACGTCTGAGATGGGCGATGCGATCTTGGCGGCAATCCCAGTGGCAACGAACAGCAATTAACGAAATGGTGCTGCAAATGCGTCCACCCAAACCGTCCGACGGCCAGTGTCCTCAAGGTGCGGAACGGGAGTCGTGTCCGTTAACATGCAAGTACAACCATTTCGAAACGGAAGACCTGACTATCGACGCGTGGGAGCTGAAGTGTCTGGACTGCGGCTGGCGTGAAACTACCGGATTTCGAAGTGACGAGATGGACGATGAAGAAGACGCGTCGCTTGACCCGACCGTTTGCCCCTTCTGCGAGCAGTGTGATCTGGCTCCCGGCAAAGAACCCTGCCAGAAATAGGTCCGGGGCACGAAACGAATTCGTGATCTAATTGAACAGGTCTACTTTGCATTAGGCACGCTCGTCGAAGCGTGAAAGCCTGTCCCGGAGAATGGTTCTCTCGAAAGTTGGGAGGGGGAGGCTCCGCCCGACCCGGTCGCTTGTTTGGGCTGGTCATTAAAGGCGGCTCGGGCGGAGCCTCGCCCTCCCAGAAAGAGCCGGTTCGTGAAACATGGCTCGGGCAAGGTCTCCCTCCTAGGAAACACCGATTGGGAGAGTAAGGCTCCGCCCGCACTCTTTGCGATCGGAGAGCTTGAACTTGGGGAATCGGCTCGGGCGGAGCCTCGCCCTCCCAGAAAGAGCCGGTTCGTGAAACATGGCTCGGGCAAGGTCTCCCTCCTAGGAAACACCGATTGGGAGAGTAAGGCTCCGCCCGACCCGGTCGCTTGTTTGGGCTGGTCATTAAAGGCG
>CALFWL010000123.1 GCA_937928215.1 uncultured Pirellulaceae bacterium
GACGATGTACTCAATTCTGCGAGAATGACGATCCCAGAGAATCTCTGTGATGCGGGCAATGCGAGGACGAGCTTTTCCAGATCGAGATTTGATCTCCACGAAATCGCCCGGTCGAAAAACGTCCGGCGTGATCTCTCGCCAAAGCACGGGACGGGCTCGAAACCGGATGTCACCGTACTGATAGACGACGAATCCCAGTTCTCGGTCTGAGTAGTCCGGGCTGATATCTCGTCGGAAGATTCGACTGCCGGGCACGAGTTGGCGGATGATCTCCGTGTCGTCAGGATGAGCCCACAGGTTCGGATCGGCGGGCCACCACAGGAACACGCCGTGCTGAGGAGGCATCTTCAGCGGCGCCGTGAGAGGTCGGAACTGCCGCAGTTCGGCTTTGGTGAGAGTTGCCGAGGGCGGTTGCCAGTCAAAGGGAATCGTCGTTTCTGTTTCACGCATGACGTTGGCTCAAAGCTTGACGCTGGGGCGAAGTTAACCGAGTTTCTCTAGTGCTTTGTCACATCGAAAGGTTCGGGGCGGAAGACTACAAAAGCTTCTGCCACCCAGCGGATTGCGTTTTGGACGACTCGAACACTTAATCGTCACAAAGCACTAGCAGGTTGTCCATCGCTTCAATGTACTGACTAGCAGATCGATGTGGGCTGTTGTGTTGTACAAATGGCAAGAGACGCGGATGAACCAGCGTCCGGCGAAATGAATGACGGGAACCTCAATCGACGCTTCTTCCCACAGACGTCTCTGTAGGTTCGACCAGTCACCCGAAGGCAGTGGCACATGAGCCATCGATGCGTACCACCCGTCCTCGCGCGAGGCGATGGGTGTCGTCTGGAATAGTTCTCGCAGACGATGTTCGGCATACGCGGCCAGCCAGCGAGTCCGTTCCCGAAACGCATCGACTCCGACCGTTTCCAGAAATTCAATCGCGGTGGGGACCGCCAAGTAAGCGCTAGAATCGCGTGTACCCGTCCACGTGAACTCTTCGCTCCACGTTTCTGGAATCTCGGGTAGCAAGCGGCCCCAGCTTTTTACGAGCGGCTGGATTGAATGCTGCTGACAAGGAGACGCGTATAAAAAGCCCGATCCAAACGGAGCAGATAGCCACTTGTGGCAACTGGCGGCGTAAAAGTCACAGCCAAGATCGTCCAGATTCAATTCGATTTGAGCCGGGGCATGGGGACCATCGACACAGACCAAAATTCCGTGACGATGAAAGGCTCCCGCAATTTGCTTGATGGGCAACACCAGCCCTGTTGCGGAAGTGATATGACTGATCGACAGCACACGAGTACGGTCATTCGTTTCCGCAATCAAGCAGTCAACGATCTGATCGACAGACTCAAATTGCCACGGTAGCGAAACGCACTTGACGGTCGTCTGGTTTCGCCTTGCCGTTCGCAGCCACGTTCGGTTCACAGCGCCGTAGCCATGATCGGTGACAAGGATTTCGTCTCCTGGAGCAAATGCCAGAGAGCTGGCAATCACGTTCATCCCGGTGGTCGAATTCTCCGTGAACACAAGATTCTGATTGTCGGTCCCGACAAACTTGGCCAGCTTCTGTTTTGCGGTCAACAATTGTGACTCTTGCTGGCGAACAAAGAAATCCATTGGCTGCTCTTCGAGTTCTTGCATCCAATGTCTTCGAACAGCACGGACACTATCAGGAGCGAGGCCAAACGACCCGTGGTTTAGGTAGATCGTGCCGGGGCGGATGCGAAACTTCGCGGCCAGATCCTGCCAATGTTCGTCATTGGTGATGTCTCGTTGGATTTCGCGAACGGTCGACACAGCAATGATGGCAGAATGGGAAGAGGCTTGATGCCGGCACCAATTCTTGGCCGGGTAATCTTGGAAAAACAGAACTCGCTTCAGCTTATCCAGCTTCGTCGTCTGCGGACAGCCTGCACGGCACAAAGGAGCACCAGAATTGCCGTCGAATTAGGCTCTGGAACTGACGAGCTTGACACGCTCAGGCTGGCTTGCCTTGCCGTTCTACCCGACCTCAATCCACGGATCAAGCGAAATCCATCGCCCAGCACGTCGACTACATTGTCTGCATTGAAGTCGCCTGTCGCGTAGCTAACATTGCCCGTCTTTCCAAGATTACGGACCAAGGCGAATCCATCGGTGAGAACATCAGTGACGCCGTCTAGGTTCGTATCGCCGATGGTAGTACCAAAGCCCCCATCCGAAGTTTGCACCAGTGTCGTGACGTGTAAGTCCAGATCAGCGAGGGTCACCCGTCCATCCAAATCCAGATCCAGCTGAACCAACTCGCCTTCGGCCGCCTGATCAATATTGCCTGAATAGAAATCGATGTCGGCAATGTCGACTCGCTGGTCCAAGTTGAAATCACCCGCCAGTGCGGATCCGTTCAGACGCCATGCCAGCGCGAAATCCGAATCAGCGTCGCCTGAGAGCTTCAAGTCATAAATTCCCGGCGCGAGATCCTGCAAGTAGATATGTTCGACGTTGTCGACAGTACTCAGGCTGGCATCCACGACATTCCCCGTCGAGTCAAACAACTCCAGATCAAGGTTGACGAGGTTTGCCGAAGGAGTGAACGAAAAGGGCGACGGGTCAACGTCCGCGATATCGATATTCCAAGCTAACGCGATTGAAAGCTCGTTCAAGTACTGATCGTTCCCTACTTCAAAACGATAGTAACGTTCCGGATTGAGCGTTGTCGACTCAAGCGAGTCACTATAGTCCCACCCCAAGTCGCCAACCGTATTGCCACCCAGCGTTGCCGAACCTTCGAACTGGCCACCTTCTTGAATTTTGAAGCTGTGGTAGGCGTTGACCTGCCCCGCGCCATAACGTTCATCAAGGGGCCTAGTTGTTGTGCGATCCCAGTCTGAAAATTGTTCCTTGGTCGCCCCTGCCAGAAGGGTTGCTTTCAAAGTTTCGACATGGACCGCATCGGAGTTTCCGTTCGCGGCATCGGCCAACAACGATGCGACCGACGCCACAACCGGGGTGGCTCCACTGGTCGTTCCTTCGGGGGCAACGATGTCGACCTTGGTTCTGCCTTCAAAATAGAACGTCGTGGGACCGGCACCATGGTTTCCATCAGACCGCCCCACGGATAAAGCATTAAACGAGGGTGCAAGCCCCAGAGGAAGGGACGTCGTCCGACCGTTGGAAGATCCGACAACAACAAGGCTGTCATTCCGATCAACATAGTAGTCCAGACGATGCAAAAGCGAGGTGGCCTCAGTGGTACCGAAATCGCTGTTCGACCTGATAATGTAGCTATGACTAGAAACTTTGTACGACTGATTCGCTGGGTCTCGGTTGGAGGTCAAATTCAATCCTGCACTGCCCAGCCAATACCCAGCCGAAAAAACATCGATGTTGTCAGTTCCGGGAGAAGAACTGCCACTCCCAAAAAATCGGACTGCTGAACCGGTCGAGTGTCCTGAAACTGCCGCCGTCTGTCCAGGGGTTGGCTGTCCTCGGTCAACAATCGTCTTTCCCGGAAACGAAGCCGGATTGGGCAGGTAGCGGGACTCACCCGTGAAAGCTTCTACCAAAGCAACCGAGGTGCTTGATCCATCAGGAAGATTCACGCCGTATTCTGCGACCAAATCGTCATAGCCAATCTTCTGCGCGGTAGTTTGGGGCTCCGTTTCCCCTTGGCCAAAGCTGACCCCTGACGCTAACGTCCCCAGCGTGAGAGGGAGCACCGTGAAAGAAACGGCTCGCAAGAAGCAGCTAAACATAGAAATAGACTCGCGGTGGATTGGTTGACTCTCGAACATCAGTCGCCGCCGAATGGGAGCGAACTGCGGTGAGGAGGAGATTCGATTAGCAAGCACGCTCCTGCCTCAAACTCCGCTTCGTAATCTTATGTTTTTAACCGGGTGCTGGAACATTGATTTTTCGGGAATGCGGCAATTTGGGCCGGTGTAAGTGGGCCGTTTGACAGTTTGAGACACCTGTTTTCATATTGTGTGGCTGGCGAAAGCTAGCGGTTGCCAAAACCACGAAAAAAGCCCCGACATCAGTCGAGGCTTTGTTTTCGGCAATTTTGTCAATCCGGAGACGACATTCCGTGATCGTCAGACAGCAACGCCTTTGACCGTCTTGATAATCTCAGCTGCCACCTTGTAAGGATCGGCGTTGGAGGCCGGGCGACGATCCTCCAACCAGCCTTTCCAGTTGTTGGTCACCGTACCGACTGGGATGCGAATCGAGGCACCCCGGTCCGACACACCGTAGCTGAACTGATCGATTCGCTGAGTTTCATGCTTACCAGTCAGACGCTGATCGTTGTCAGCGCCGTACACAGCAATGTGCTCTTTGACGCGTGGCTCGAACGCTTGGCAGATCTTGTCATAAACAGCTTTGTCACCGCATTCTCGCAGGGTTGAGTTCGAGAAGTTGGCGTGCATCCCCGAACCGTTCCAGTCGGTGTCCCCCAGCGGTTTCGGATGATACTCGATCGCCAAGCCGTACTTTTCGCCGCAACGCTCTAGCAAGTAGCGCGAGATCCAGATCTGGTCGCCCGCTTCGGCGGCTCCCTTGCTGAATATCTGGTACTCCCATTGGCCAGCAGCAACTTCAGCGTTGATACCTTCAATGTTGATGCCAGCTTCGATGCACATGTCCAAGTGCTCTTCGACGATGTGCCGCGCGTGCGCGTTCTTGGCTCCCACTGAGCAATAATACGGCCCCTGCGGAGAAGGGTAACCGCCAATCGGGAACCCAGGCGGGGTGTTGGTTTCAACATCCCACAAGAAGTATTCCTGTTCGAAACCGAACCAGAAATCAGCATCGTCGTCGTCGATCGTCGCGCGACCGTTGGATGGGTGCGGCGTGCCATCAGGATTCATGACTTCGCACATCACGAGGTACGCATTCAACCGACCGGGATCTGGGAAGATGGCGACAGGCTTCAGGATGCAGTCCGAAGAACCGCCTTCGGCCTGCTCGGTCGAGCTACCATCAAAACACCAGTCTTCACATTCCTCCAGCGTACCCCCGAAATCTTTGACGATTTTGGTTTTACCGCGAAGGCTTTGGGTTGGCGTGTAGCCATCAAGCCAAATGTATTCCAGTTTGAATTTACTCATCAGTACTGAACGCTCCTCAATATTCTATTCTGTCAAAAACTTGAATGATCATTTCCTGCCAGCCCGCTCCCGCATTCCCGCGTCGGACAAACATGAAACCCTATTCGGCAACCGGCCATGTGGACACTCCGTTCGCTCGCCCCCACAAATTCGATCCGTGAGCCGTGAGAATACCCCCCACACCAGCTTCCGCAACTTCGCATAATAACGACGCGCTATCCGGGTTTACAGGGCCGAAACGAAATCTGAGCGACAAAGCAGAATCCGAACGCACCTAGCAGGGGGCAAAAATTCGGCTGGGCAATTCGTAACGATATCGTGATTCTGGCTCGCCAAGTGCCCGGAAATTCATCATGGCTGCCCGATAAAGAGACTCCGGCTGATGACAAACTCCGATATTCTGCTGACTTGGATGCCCCAAAAATGATGTTTCAGGGGTTTTCATGGCCTTCGGGCGGGCAGCCTCCCGAATGGAACGGCAATTGCAATCGAAAGCGGACCCTTATCCGGACCAACTGACCACGAAGCGACAGCCAGCTTCCTTTGCTACAGTATCCTGTCGTGCCCGTTTGATGGGTCCAAAAAAAATTATTTGATTTGTCCAACCACCAACCCCAGGACCACCTTTGACCCCCAAAGAAGCACTCGCACTGTGCCGCGAGAAAGACGTGAAGGCAATCGACCTGAAGTTCACCAACTTCTTGGGCGCGTGGTCTCATACAACCATTCCAACCGCCGTGCTAACGGAAGAGTTGTTCGAGAACGGCCTCGGCTTCGACGGCTCTTCGGTGCGAGGATGGCAGCGCGTCGACGAGAGTGACATGCTGCTGATGCCGCAGCCCGACACTTGCTTTGTCGACCCGTTCACTCGTCTGCCAACGCTGAGCCTGATTTGCGACATCGTCGATCCGATCACTCGCGAAAACTACAGCCGCGATCCTCGCTTCATCGCGAGGAAGGCGGCCACGTATTTGGAGCGAACCGGCATTGCGGATACCGCCTACTTTGGCCCTGAAGCCGAATTTTACATCTTCGACAACGCACAGTTTGATCAGCAGCCATCCGGATCCCATGTGCAGATCGACAGCATCGAGGCACCGTGGAATCGCGGGCGGGATGAACAACCGAACCTCGCGCACAAACTTCGAACCCAGCAGGGGTACCTGCCCACCGCACCCATGGACCAGATGATGGACCTGCGGAACGAGATGATGGTGACGATGATTGAATGCGGGATCGATGTCGAATGCCAACACCACGAAGTCGGCGCGGCGGGCCAGTCCGAGATCGATATCAAGTACGGAAAACTGGTCCAGACCGCCGACCTGATGATGCTTTACAAGTACATCGTAAAAAATGTGGCGTTCCGGAACGGCAAAACCGTCACCTTCATGCCCAAGCCCGTCATGGGAGACGCCGGATCCGGCATGCACACGCATCTGTCGCTATGGAAGGACGGAACGCCTCTGTTTGCCGGTGACGGGTACGCGGGGCTCAGTCAGATGGCAATGTACGCGATGGGAGGCATCTTGAAACACGCACCATCCATTCTTGCCATCACCAATCCGACAACCAACAGCTATAAACGTCTGACGGCCGGCTTTGAAGCCCCCGTTAATCTTGCCTACTCGCAGCGAAATCGCTCTGCTGCCTGTCGAATTCCGATGTACAGCAATGACCCGAAAGCCAAACGCATTGAGTTTCGCTGCCCCGACCCATGTGCCAATCCGTACTTGGCTTTCTCAGCGATCTTGATGGCGGCGATTGACGGAATCGAAAACAAGATTGATCCCGGACCGCCACTGGACAAGGACATTTACGATTTGCCGCCCGAGGAACTAGCCGATGTCGCGAGGACTCCCGATTCGCTTCAGTCAGCGCTTGAGTCACTCGAATCGGATCATGAATTTCTGTTGCGAGGCGACGTGTTCACTCAGGATGTAATCAAGACTTGGATCCGTTACAAACGCGAACACGAGGTCGAAGCTCTCCGCCTGAGGCCACATCCGTACGAGTTCTGCCTTTATTACGACGCGTAGTGTCCTACCGTTTCGTATAGGCACAAGGAAGTCATGGACTGCTTTTGGCGGTACTCAACCGCTGTCGCTTTCCCGTGTCTCGAAACTCCCACGGGGCAATCGGACCTGACTGCTCCCATAACCCGAGACGTGCCGCCCGAGCGTTTGCTTCCAGGCTGGTCAGTTTCGAGTTCGAGCTATGTCTGATCGCATGCCACGCATAGCCGTCCGCCACCATTTGAGCGTTCACTTCGATCGTTTCATTGGCGCGATCTGGCAGACTGGCAAATACAAATACGACTCGACGGCCATATTGATCGGTATCGGTTTGGTAAGCGGTCAATTCTTTACCAGCGGTGATGGATTGCAGGTACTTTTTTGATCGCTGGCCAAAAGGCTGGCTGAGTTCGGGCGCATCGATCGAGGCGAGCCGAAACTCGACAGGGCCCGTGAAGCTGCTCGCGCGGATTGAGTCGCCGTCGATGATTTGCGGATTTCTGATCGAGATGACCGACATGATGGGGTGACCATCGATTCGCAAATCGTTCGTGCCTTCTTTTGCGCCGTTCACCGGTTCGACAGCGACGACATCTGCCTGTCCGTCGATTTGTGCGTCGGGTTGAGCATCGACATTGGTTCCAATGGTCGCCGGCATCCAATTTCTCCACGCGACGACCGCGACCAGAAAAACGACGAACAAAGCAATGCGCAAAAAATCCATCAAACTGTCAGACTTCTAAAACAAATTGTCAGGTATCGGTATCGGACGGATCCAATCCTGTGGCTTGCGACAGACAACCGCTACTTCGCAATTGCCGGAACCTCGTCGCGATAATTTTCGAAAATGTAATCTTTGTATCGCACCGCAGAGTGATCTGATAAATGATCGATCTTCCAACGCCGCAAGCCCTGGAAAAACCCTTGCAACCGATCGCTCATCCGCCGCCAACCAAGAACCTTCCGGAGAACACCATTTCGATCCAAGTACATTTCCTTACCGCTGTGTCGATAGCCTAACCAGACGGGAGGCATTCGAGTCACGACATCGTTATTGTTCACCCACCGGAAGTGGTCCAGCGCGACATGATTCACATAACGATGGCAGCCGATGCGTGGGCTTCCATAGGTAAACACTTGTTCGGGTTCGCTACGGATGTATGACAACTTGCACCGTGCAGCACAAATCGTCGCCAAGGCTCCTCCCAATGAGTGACCGCAAAACCAAAGCGGTCGTGCGTTGGGTTCAAGGACTCGCTCGATATGGGGCCACAGTTCGTCCGCTTCTTGCTTGAAGCCGCGGTGAACTTTACCCACCGTCTCCGCCACAGCAGCCAGAGCGTTGGCGTCTACCTGAATGTCATCCCAGTTGTTTGGCTCCGTCCCGCGACAGACGACAACACTATCGTGCTCATTTGAGAACCAGTAAGCCTGCGAGGATCCGCAATTGAAAAACTTGCCATCCGTGAAGCCGAGTTTGCCCGCCGCAATATTGCATTGCTCGATCGCCAGGTAAGAGATCATCGAACACTCGGCGAACAGCACCGAACGCCGCCCGACCGACCATTCGCTAATCGGTGAATCAGCCAATGACTTAAACGCGAACTCGGTCGCTTTCCGGCACGCAAGGCCTGGGGTTTGTTTTCGATCAACTCGTTCGGCCAGTCGTGACATGACGATTCAAATCTCGTTTGGTTGAGTCAAAATTAAGTTTCGGTCCGACAGCCCCTGAATTTGGATGTTTTGATCAAACCAATCAAGGCGAATGAAGTGATTTCATGAACAAGCGTTTTCTGTGACAAGCGTTTTTCTTCACAATCGCAAAAAACTGCTTGTTTTTAGTGCAAGCATCAATGCGATGGCTCGTCGTCCCGCGCCGCATGAGCAAGGGGGCGAGCGGGGAACCCAAGAGCGGAATACAGGGGTTTGAAACGCTTTTAAACACTAGGAAAACAGACGGATTTTCTCGCCAACGCCAAATCCCTTGCCCTTAAACTAGGCAAATCACGAAAAGCACCGGAGGGAAAATCAAACTTGAAAAAAAATCGCGACTGGCGACATCAATAAATCTTCGGGTTAAAACGACTCGCGGTCTCGGCCGGCAGATGAATTTTCAGACTTTGGTATAGAGGTTGCTCTGTGGCCGGCAACCACTTTTTTTTCACCACCATTAAACTGACCCCGAGGACCTTTAAGTGACTACATTATCACGCAACAAGATTTGCGCTCTGCTGTTGGCGATGTTGGGATGCATCGCATTTTCACAATTCGAAACCACTCCGATGTTTGCACAGGATGCCACGGAGGCAGCCGAGACGGCTGACGATTCCTCAACCGAGGATTCAACAGAAGATGCATCAGAGGAAGCTTCCTCTGATGAAGAGTCTCCCGCGGCGACGGTATCTGCGATCGAGATCACCGACGGATTCACCGTTAGCAACCTGTGGATCATGTTGGCGGGCATGTTGGTTTTCATCATGCACCTCGGCTTTGCGACGCTCGAGTCCGGCCTGACTCGATCCAAAAACACGGTCAATATTCTGTTTAAGAATACCATGATCGTATGTATCGGAATCATTACCTACGCCATCATCGGATTCAATCTGATGTACCCTGGGTTTGAAGATGGTGACGGCGGTTACTTCAAAATCAGTGCCGCGAGTTTCGGATTCCTTGCAACGGGTCTTGAGTTGGCTGACGCTTCTACCGCTGCTGAATTAGGTGATGAGGCAGTAGAAGATTACAACGCAAATTCAACGCAGGAGTATGCGGGATACACTTGGTACACTGACTTCTTCTTTCAAGCGATGTTCGCTGCCACCTGTTGCACCATTGTTTCCGGTGCCGTGGCAGGACGAGTCAAACTTTC
>CALFWL010000124.1 GCA_937928215.1 uncultured Pirellulaceae bacterium
GCACTGGCAAAACTCACTTGGCGGTCGCGATGAGACGACGGGCGATCATGACAAGATTTCGGTGAGCCTTTATCGTTCGATGAGCCAACGAGCCGAAGAGCCGATGAGCCGATGCATCAGCTGAAGAAAGACGCGGAACGGAGTGCGCCAAACTGTAGCATCGAAAGTTTCCACGACTGCAAGGTTCCACGTTCCCCTGCGACGAATCCACGCTCTGGCGAGCGTCGCCACTGCCAAGGGGCGTTGATGTTTTCAAACATGCTGTCCCCGGCCGCAGTTGACGATCACTCTTAAGGCTGGCCTACCATTGGCTGCTACCGAAAACTTCATCCGTTAAATCGTAAGCTCCAGCGAGAGCCAACGGCTGGCTGGTCGCCTTGTCCATTGGCGTTGCTGCCGATACCGACTGAAGTTCCGACTCTTCGGTGGGCGTCGTGGCACCAGCGAGCGCTGGCTGATCGCCGTTTAGTGTGACATCCGAGCTTGTGACATCCGATTTCGTGACATCCGAGCTTGTGCTGTCCAAAGCTTGGGGCGCTGATCGAGCAACCGGCTGTGCAGTCGATGCAGCTGGCGTTGTCGTCAACGCGGTCGGTTGTGCAGTCAATGCGGCCAGTTGCGCGCCAGAAGTTGCTGCAACGGGTCGCACATCCCTTCCAAGATTTCGCACAAATGTAAATCCGTCGCCACCGCTGGCGTCGATAATGTCAACGTCGCCGTCTCCGTCGAAGTCTCCCATCGCCCAAGTCGCGCCAGTTTGCACCCCAAGGTTACGCACAAATGCAAATCCGTCGCCACCACTGGCGTCGATGACATCAACATCGCCATCCAAATCGGTGTCGCCGGGAAGTGCAATGTAAACTTGCCCGCTGTCGACACTGCCGACAGCGCTTGAATCCATCGCGACCCCCGTCTGCGCGCCGGTAACAGAAGAACCGTTCAGCTGGTATCGATAAAAACCTGCTGCCATTGAGGTGCTGATGGAACTCATGTCCCACGTTGCAACGTAGGTCGTCGCATCGTAGCTGAAGCCAACCCCCGCCATCGAGTGCGGAGTCATACCAGTCGTCTCGTTGAACAGCTGCAAGTCGCTTGCTTGAACGACAACATCTTGGTCAAAAGTAATCTTCAGCTCATTGAATCG
This sequence comes from uncultured Pirellulaceae bacterium, assembly GCA_937928215.1. Classification (GTDB taxonomy): domain Bacteria; phylum Planctomycetota; class Planctomycetia; order Pirellulales; family Pirellulaceae; genus Mariniblastus. Next base: position 1,145 of record CALFWL010000124.1, read on the forward strand.
ATCGGGCCTTACCAGCCCGCTGCCGTTGAGTGATCCGCCGTCCCGTATGACGGACGTGGCAATCGGTCCAGACACATCACCAATTCGATTTAATGAAACGCGGTTGAGCGCCCATTCGAAATCGTTGCCGCCCGCGTCATCGAACCGGAGATCCAACTGCCCATTGACGACCTGCACTTGAAAAGAGCGTCTTGGGAAACGGTCATTAATTGTCCCGTCAGCGGTTGAACTGATGTTCGCATCAATCGCCTGACCTTGAGCATACAGCATCATCTGGTCTTGGGCTTCATCGGCGTCACCCATGTTTATGGTCACATTCCACACACCGTTCGGGATCTTGACGTGCAATCCAGCGGGGCCTGTGCCACCGACAAAATCACGCAACCAAGCGTTACTGATACCGGCCCGGTCGGCGGCTTGAACATTGCCGGTCCACCAAACGTCTCCGTTGGTCTCTGGCGTCACACGCAAGGCTGATGCACGAGGTGAAACCGCTGTTCCCATATCCAATGTGAACGACGTCGTGTCCGGAGCGATTCGCAACGAGCTATCAGTACCCCAGACTTGGACTTCAGAAAGAGAAAGGAAGTTACTTCCCCGCAATTGCACACGGACAATTTTCCCGTCGGTTACGCGATCCAGCCGCAGCCCGTTTGACGTGTCGCTTCCGTTGATCGATAGCGATCCACCTGCGGGAATATCGCCGTTACTGAAAGAATAGTTGCGGCCCCACAGTTCCGAACCGCCCGCATTGCGAACCGAAACTCGGAAGTCCCCAATTCGCTCAGCTGCGCCCAAATCGCGGTTGAACAAGACGATCTGATCGATTCGGGGTGTCTGTTGAAGCTCTACCTGCCACCACGGGTTTGCCGAGTTACGAGTGGTCGTAAAGTCACCGTCCGGGAAAGCCCTGTTGTTGATCGCAATATCCGCATTGTCCGGATCACCGTAGTGGTTACTCGACTGAGTCGCAATTCCAGTCGCTGCAAAGTTGGTGCGGGCTGGCGCATCCTGCAAGCTGTGAATGGACGCATCGAGTAAGCCCAACGTTCCGTTGCCGGCATTGTTGGTACCGTTTAACCGGACACGAACCGCTCTGGCCAGCACGCTACCCAGTCGAGTGGCTCCATCACCCCCAACTTCATCCGCCGTGATCACGAACGAACCACCGCGTTCTACACTGCCAGTTCCAAAATAATCCTTTGACCAGACCACTCGCCCACCGTCAGATTGTGGTCGATCCCAAACCGCAACCTTGAAGTCGCTTAAGTTTTGATAGTCGGCTGTGTCTGTATTGAACAACACCAGTTGCCCCAAGTTAACCTGCTGCGAGAAAGCGGCTTCCCACGAATTCGTCGTGCGGCGCACATCGGCATCTGACTTCACCAGATCGAGATCATCGAACGCAAAGACTTCGATCTCGGCGACGCCCAACTGTCCGGAGTTAATCGCGTTCCGACCGTTCAATTGCACACGGACGAATCGCCCCACAACGTCTTTCAGTTGAATGGTTCCGCCATCGTTCAGATCAGTCGACTTGATCAGCAAGGTTTCGTTCTCGCCGACGAACTGACCATCCAAGTAATCCCGTCCCCACAATTCGTGACCACCATCTTGGGGATCCGTATTGAAGATAGAGACTCGAAAATTACTGAATGTCCGAACGTTGCTCGCAGGTGACGTAAGCCAGATTTCGTGGATGTCTTGCTGCTTGCCCAAATCGACTTGAAGCCACGCGTTTTCCGTATTCGTAGTTAATGACCCGTTGCCCGTCGTGATGCCATCAATCGCATTGCCGGCAACATTTGATCCAGCCGTCGACACCTGAGTTGCCACGCCTTCAGCTGCAACATTGACGCTTTCGCGAGCCGCTTCAAAGATTGCAAATCGATCAACGTAAGCGTCGTAAGGTCCATCATTCTTAAACGTGACTTTGGCACTTGTTGCCGTTGGTCCAGTCGTGAATGTGAAACTCTCGTATCGAGGCAACCAATCGGGCCCACCAATGCGAGTCTGGATACGATTACCGCCATGATCTTCGACGGACAAAGTCACTTGGTCATCGGCCTGAGGATTTGAATGACGAAGACGCAGATTTGCCAGCCTTAATAGATTGGTTTGCGAACCCGCGGCAACAAAGTACAAAGTCTGATTGCCGGTAACCGACGGAATATCGAGCACGGTCGAGTCCCACACGACGGCGTGGTCGGGATTGAAATTGAAAGTTCCAAGCAGTCTTCCCGTCGGGCTTCCCAATCGAACCTGTAGGCGTTCATTGCCGTTGGTGGAGGGGGATCCACCCAGCCGTGAGTAGACCAATTCCAATTGGTCGTAGCGACCTTCGGTACCAAAGTCCACGCCCTCGAACCATAAATGCTCGCCTCTTTCCAAGCCCGTGATGTATTCTTCCTGTCGGTTCCTCTCTTGGGTAACACTTCCAGAAACGCCATCGTACTGCTCGAAATCGATATCCTGATTCGTCAGCTTCGCGTTCG
>CALFWL010000125.1 GCA_937928215.1 uncultured Pirellulaceae bacterium
ACCCGCAAACGGACGGGCATGTTTCTTCTCATCTGCCACCTGACAAAAAGAATTTTTGTTCAGAATCATGATTCTTGAGTTGTTCGATTGAGACCGAAGCGCCAAACTTCCAGTTCTTTTTTTACGCCAGATTGTTTTCAGCTATACGGCTTCGCAAATGAGATTTATTGAACTAACGGGTCGGCAACTGGAAGTTGTCATTAACGACGGCGAATTGCACACTGCCGACTTGGATGCGTCCGGCGTCGGCCCCGACTCAATCGTAAGAGTCAACCAACAGGGAGATATCGAAGTGCGACGCTCAAACAAATGGGCGGTTATCGGCGGGCTACTGGGGAACTTCGAAGAGCGAATCCGGGAAACGACCGGCTTTGATTGGGTTTAGAAACGAGAACTGGGCCGTTTGAGGCGAGCTCCTAGCCTTGGCGAAAATGCCGAATCGATCGCTAGGTCACTCGCTATGTTCGAGATTCAATTCCAACAGTTCTTCGATCCACAAACGGATGTCATGGCTGTACTCCATCGACAGATCGTGCTTGATTAACTGACGCAAAATTGCTGATGCGCCTTCGTCCTGTAGATTAGCGGCCTCAGCGCTCAGAAATCGGAACTCTGGGTCGGGAGCAATCAAGCCTCGACAGAACGACATCAGCAAGTCGTTACGAAGCACATCGTTGGGAAGAATGTCATCCAGTCGATCCATCAAGCTTCGTTTTCCCTCGATCAAGTCCTCGAGGCCGTCCGAAGGCTTCGATAGAGTTCGCCCCGAGAGCAGTTCAATCACGACGTAGCCCAAACTAGCCAGATCACTCTGGGCGGTGTTCGCACTGCCTTCCAGAACTTCAGGGGCGGCGTAGGCTGGCGTGCAGGACCGACGTGGGGGCGGAATTTCTATTTCGAACGCCGTTCCAATATCAATCAGTTTTGAGTGTCCGCTGCTTTTGAGCATGATGTTGCCCGGCTTCACATCGCCATGAACCAGACCGTTGCGATGCATGGCTCCAAGTGCAGACAGGCACTCGCTGACGACGGCAATCGCGACGCCAGCCTTGAACCGTGGGTGTTCGGGGCCGGCCGTCACGAGCGTTTCATTGATGTGTTTCCAACGTTTCTCACTGAATCGTTCTTTGATAATGCCCAGCATTTTCGGAGTTAGAAGTCTTCGAAGGTCAAATCCTTCGACCCACTCCATGACCATCATTCGGATGCTGTCTCGATCCAGAAAGTTTTCGACGACCAGCAGGTTTTCGTGTTGAATCCGAGCGACCTTGGAAGCCACCATCGCTTGACGACGCATGTCTTCTTCATAGTCTTCGACGGTGTTGTATCGCTCGGGCGAGAAAATTTTCAAAGCGACGGGCAACGTAAACCCATCCGCACCCAGTCGTTCCGTCAGGAAGACAATTCCCTGCCCACCAGCTCCCAGTTTTTCTAAGAGGCTCAAATGGGTTGTCCAACTTTGGCGTTCTCGTCGTATGACGGATTCGTAAACCTTTAGCAGTTCCAAACATTGAGTGGAACTGTTGAATTCTTCACGTGTCACCGTGGGCGAAAGGTCATCTTCGGCGGAAGTCGTATACAAAGGAATGGACGACCGACCCGAGTTGTCGGCGTTATTGATCATCGCTGAATCCGTTCTGCATGATGATGGATAAGTCTGGCAAGAAGGTACGGGGCGAGAAGGATTGAGCGTCTGCTAAGGACGCGCGGGGTAAATGTATTACCGGATGAAAACGACGTACTACCGATTGTAAGCGAGCGAAATAAAACTGAATCCGGTAGCTGATGGCTGAAGTTAATTGTTCCGCATGTCCTAACCCTGATTCTAACACCATGAACCGTCGACGCGGTGTTCCGGAAGGGGGAATCCGAGTGTTTTTTTCACCAGATTCAGCGGAGGCAAGCCCTCTCGGAAACGATTGAGGTTTTCGCAAAACAGGTTGACCGTAACAGGGATCCGACGAGTTGACTGGGCACCCACATGAGGCGTGATGATGACGTTGTTCATCTCCCAGAGCGGGCTGTCCGGCTCGATCGGTTCGGGGTCCGCGACGTCTAGACCTGCTCCCCCCAACCGCCCGCTGTCAAGACTTCGAATCAAGGCTTCCTGTTGGACCACCGAGCCACGTCCGACGTTCACGAAATAAACACCCGGTTTGCAAGCGGCAAACTGAGCGTCCCCAAAACTGCGTTCATTAGCATCCGACAGAGGCAGCGTGACAATCACAACGTCCGCTTCGGCCAGCATCGTTTCAGTCTGCTGATGCGAAAAGATTTTGTCGATCAATCCGTTGTCGACATGCGGTTTGCAAGCGTCAGGGAACCAGTCGGTTGCGACAATTCTGCCCGCCATCGGGCGAAGCACCCGAGCGATTCGCTGGCCGTTGCCGCCAAAACCCAGAATCGCAACCGTCTTTCCAAACAAGTCATCCGTTGGGCGTCGCACGTACTCGCGCGCCTGCTGGGCACAAAAAAAAACGGGCAGTCGTCGGATCAATCCCATCAACAAAGCCACCGTCGTTTCGGCCACCTGATTTGAGAACAACGCAGAGCATCCACTGACCACGATCGGCGATTCAATCACTTCCGGAACCAAACAATGGTCCAGCCCGGCGGCGGAGGATTGAATCCATTGCAGGCGCCCTTGGGCGACAACGTCTGCCCAATCAACCGGAGTCTTGGCATGTCCGCAAAAAATATCTGCTTCAAATATGTCGCGACCAATCGTTTCCTGTTCAGAAACAATCACGTTAAAGTCGTCGCCAGCCGCCAGATGAATCTGTTCGACGTGGGCTCGATCAAGTGGGAAACACAATACGATGTTCTTCGCTGTCATCAGGCTGAGTATCTTCTGAATGCTAGTTATTGACCGAAGTTGAACTCGTACCAGCGGGCGAGCCTCGAAAGTCCCATTCCCCCGCAGATTTCCGCGACAGTAGCGGACTTGAAAGTAAAAGTCCGTTCACCGACAATTGGCGTCGAAGCGTCCGATTATAACTCAAAATAACGAGCAGGACGACTCGATGGAGACTTTCTGGCTGACGTGTTCGCGTTGCCAGCAATCCTTCACTTGGCTTTTCATCTGACGTTGTGAATTTTCCTTGCACACGATTGACGCATGACCGAACCAAAGTCCGATCAGGTGTCGCTGTCTTTGAGGGACGCTCAACGACAGGTCGACGATTGGATCAACAAGATTGGTGTCCGATATTTTTCCGAATTGACCAATCTTGCTCAGTTGGTTGAAGAGGTAGGTGAGCTATCGCGAATTGTTTCACGAACTTTCGGCGAGCAAAGCTTCAAGCCGGGTGAACAGCCATCGGATCTGAGTGATGAAATGGCGGACGTGTTGTTCGTGTTAATCTGTCTGGCCAATCAAACTGGGGTCGATCTGAACGACGCGTTAATTCGAAACCTAGAAAAGAAGACGGATCGGGATCGAGATCGCCATCGGGACAATCCAAAACTCAATCCATGACGTGCGCGGGACGCCTATTGCGTCATTGGTGGCGTCCATTCGGGTTTTCGGGTTGGACAAGTGGCTTATCGATGTGCATACTTTTCCGTCGCTGCGAACTAACGGTCGAACTCGTTGGTTGAACGCTTGCGACTTTCATTCATCCGAGACAACTGCGAACAGGAGAATCCATGAGTATCACCGTGATGCGAAAGGTTCAATTTTGCGCCGGGCACCGACTGCTGGGGCATGAGGGAAAATGCGCGAATCTGCATGGGCACAACTATCTGATCGAGTTTCACGTGACGGGTAACGAGATCGATGAGTTAGGCCGCGTGGTTGATTTTTCCGTGATCAACAAACTGTTCAAAGGATGGATTGACGATAATTGGGATCACGGGTTTATCGTCTGGGATAAAGATGAAAACGCACTCAACGCACTGGAGCAGGTTGAGCCCAATAAAATCTATCGCTTGCCCTACAATCCAACCGCTGAAAATATGGCCCGATATTTGTTAACGCGGATCGGCCCAACGCTGATCGACTCAATCAAAGGCTACGATTTGCGAATGAACAAGATTGTGGTTTGGGAAACCGAAAACGCATTCGCGGAAGTCACCGTCGACGCCAGTCGCAATCAAGCCGATGCTCGATTGCAACAGGTTCAAAAAGCGATGCTGAACTGAACCGGCGTGGTCGGGCGACTATAAGATCACTCGTTGCGGGCAACTGTAGATGTTGAATCGGTCTCGAGTCGTGAACCCGATCAGCGTCATGTTGAACTCGGCCGCCAGCTCAACGGCCAAACTCGATGGAGCGCCGACGGCCACCATCATCGGGGTTCCCCCCAGCAGCGCTTTCTGAACCAGTTCAAAACTGGCTCGTCCGCTGACCGACAGAATATTCCGATGAAGCGGAACGTTTCCAACGATCAATTGGCGCCCAAGCAGTTTGTCGACCGCGTTGTGCCGTCCAACATCTTCACGCGAATCGATCAGCGTCCCGGCTGAGTCGAACAAACCAGCCGCGTGAAGTCCTCCGGTTTGATCGAACACCGCCTGGCTGTCGCGCAACCGATTGGGAAGATCGGTGATCAAAGTTGCGGAAATCTGGAACTGGTCAAGCGACTCCGGCGGAAACGCTGTCAATCCTTGGGCACGTACCGCGTCCAAGGAGGCCTTCCCACAAACGCCACAACTGGATGTCGTGTAAAAGTGCCGCTGCAATTGAGCCGTGTCAAACTTCACATCCGGTGAAAGATCGATCAGCAGCGTGTTGCCACGAGCTGATCCCCCGGGTGGCGGACCGCAAAACTCATGCGACGCAATCTCATCCGCTCGGACGATCAAGCCTTCGCTCAGCAAAAACCCGACCGCCAATTCAAAATCGTGTCCCGGAGTGCGCATGGTAATCGAAAGGCTGCGACTGCGGCGATCAGCCAGCGGTCCAAAAGCGACACGGATCTCAAGAGGCTCCTCGACCGCAACCATGTCGGATGTTGCAAACAGTTTCCCTTGAGAAAATCGAGTCAGATCGATCTTCTGTTGAGAAACTTCTGAGTGATCTTTTTGGTTGGAAATTCGAGTCATATAGATTGAGGACGTTACAAGGCTGGTCAACAGGATCGTCGGGTGGCTCGGGTGGCACTACTGCGATTGTACTCATGTCGATAAAATTGAGCCATGAACAATGATCAAATCGCAAAAACGTTGGAACAGCTGGCCGATCTGTTGGAATTCACGGGTTCAAACCCGTTTCGGTTACGAGCCTATCGCAATGGTGCCTGGGTAATTCGTGATTTGCCGCAGGCAGTCGAATCGCTGATCGAGTCTGAATCAGATTTGACGACGCTGGATGGAATTGGAAAGGGCGTGGCCGAGAAATGCCACGAACTAGTCAGGTCCGGCAAGTTATCGCAGATGGACGAAATCTTGGAGACGGTGCCCAAAACTGTGCTGGATTTGCTGAACGTTCCCGGCTTGGGGCCTAAGAAAGCCGCAACGCTTTACAACGAACTGCACATCGAAAACTTGGACATGCTCAAGGCCGCCTGTGAGGCGAATCAAGTTCAAACTCTGCCGAAATTCGGAGCCAAAACCGAACAAGCGATTCTGGAGGGTATCGCCATCGCAGCGGCTTCGAATGAACGAATTCTCTGGGCGTCGGCCGACAAGCTGGTCGCTCGGCTGCGCGAACACATGGACGGTTGCCCCGCGATCACACGGCTGGAATTCGCAGGCAGTTACCGCCGAGGCAAAGAAACCGTGGGTGACCTAGATTTGCTGGTCGATTCTCGCGACGCTAGCGCCGTGATGGAACATTTCGGTAACTTTGACGAAATTTCTTCCGTGATCGCTGCGGGTGAAACCAAGATGTCCGTGCGATTGGAAAACGAGTTCCAAGTAGACCTGCGTGTCGTGCCTGCGGAATCTTTCGGAGCCGCGTTGCAGTACTTCACAGGCTCCAAAGACCATAATGTACAGGTTCGCGGCCGAGCAAAAAGGATTGGGCTGCGAATCAACGAGTGGGGCGTTTTCAAGACCGACGTTGATGGTCAGCCGATCGAGGATGCCAACCAACAGCCTTCGATTGCCGGGAAAACGGAAGAGGAAGTGTATCAAGTACTGGGACTGCCTTGGTTCGAACCGGAGCTCCGGGAGGCTCGCAAAGAGTTCGAACTAGCAGAGTCTCAGTCGTTGCCGGATCTGATTACTCGTGAAGACATGCAAGGTGACCTGCACATGCACACCGTTGCCACCGACGGGAAAAACACGATCGAGGAAATGGTTGCCGGAGCCCGAGAACGAAGGCTGAAGTACATCGCGATTACCGATCACAGTAAACGGGTCACGATGGCGAACGGCTTGAACAGCGAACGTCTGCTGGCTCAATGGAAAGCGATTGATGACTTCAACACCGCGACCGATGACGATTTTCTGGTCTTAAAAGGGATCGAGTGTGACATTCTCGAAAACGGAGAAATGGATTTGCCGGACGACGTGCTGGCTCAAGCGGATTGGGTCGTAGCTAGCCTGCACTACGGTCAAAAACAGCCGCGCGACCAGATCACGAACCGAATCCTCGGCGCGATCGCAAACCCATACGTCTCAATGATCGCTCATCCGACGGGCAGGTTGATCAACAAAAGAAAACCGTACGATGTCGACATGGATGCGGTTTTTCAGGCGGCGGCCGAGCATGGAAAACTTCTGGAGCTGAACTCGAATCCTCGTCGTCTGGATTTGCATGATGCTCATTTGATCGCGGCAAAAAAGCACGGGATTCCAATTGTGATCAATACGGATGCTCATAAAGTCGCCGGCTTGGATGATATTCGGTTCGGAATCAAACAGGCTCGGCGAGGCTACCTGACCGCCGTTGACGTAGCAAACGCTCGCTCGTGGAAGGAATTGAAATCGCTGATTGGGCGCTAAACCTAGGGCACTAAACCCATTTTGGTAGAAAATTTGGTGAGGTGATGTTGTTGTACGAATGCATCAGGTTGCAGATCGTCATCAAATCGAAGGTTCAATGATGCCGCAAGCAAACGGTGTCATTTTGAAAACTGCCAAAGTCGCAGCTTTTCCGCAGTTTTGGTTCATTGGCACGCTCGTTGCGATAGTGCTTGGCCAACGAGTTCACCTCCGACGAACTCGGAAGTTTTGGTTAAGCCCATGATGAGATGGGCTCCAACTTTGGCAACGCCCGTGACGATAAGGGCTCAAACCGTGAGAAATATCATGCTGACCTACGAAACGCTGTCGACGGAAAAATACTGGCTTGAATCCGCCAAAACAGAAGTTGCTTCTTACCGGAAACAGAAAAACCGCCAAGCGATTCGCAGTCTGTTCCATTTCCTGTTTGCCGTCGGCATGATTTTCTTCGTTGTGTTCGCCGTCCAGACAATGCAGACGTGGCTGCCCGCGGTAACTGAGTACGTCACCTACGACTTGCAACGCATTAATCTCTTTTTGCAGTCTCAAGGAATTGGTACCGGAAACTGACATTGCCCCAATCCGCAAGACGGACAGCAGCTCACGAGTGGATCACGCGTGAGCTTCCGCCTTGCGCTCACGTTCGGCGAGAATTTTTCGCTGATAACGCGTTTGGATCACGTCGACAGCAACCATGATCCCAATCACAAAGTAAAAAGTAGATTTTGCCATGGGTATGATTGCGTTTCCAAACAAATGAATGTGTGCCAGATGGCCGCCTTCAGAGACCAGCATGACACCAACGATCAGCAGGATGAAAAGACCCAGCACTTCGAACATCCGATTCTTTTTCAAAAAGTCGGATACTTGATCGGCCATCACGATCATCAGCACGCCGCTGGTGACAATCGCCAGCGACATGATCCACACGTTATGCGTCAACGCGATCGCGCTAAGAATGCTGTCGAAGGAAAACACGAGGTTCATCAACACGATCCAAGTGATCGTCATCGCGACGCCTCGTTTCCGATCATCGGATCCGTGGTCATTTAGATCATGGACCGCCAGCATGTGCATGATCTCTTTGAAGGCGGTATAGATAATGAAGATGCCGCCCAGAAGAGTGATCAAGCTATGAACATTGAACGAGCAGGCAAAGATGCTTCCTGATTCGTTTGGTTCCCGAAGGACGTGATGGTTCGAATGTGACTCGTTTTCATCGTGATCAGCTCCTTCTGCGCGATCTGCACCCCCACCTTCGTCAGCCTGTTCAATATGGGCAACGGCGGGCTTGAGTCCGTACTCAAAAAATGGAGCCTGCAACTTTCCGATCGCAATCAGCACCACGAACAACAGCACAATCCGCAAGATGATCGCAAGTCCGATTCCGGTCTTTCGAACAAATGATTGTTTACCCTCTTCGACTCGCTTGGATTCAAGCGAGATATACAAGAGGTTGTCGAAACCCAGCACGGCTTGCAGCAGCACCAGCATCCCCAGCGTGAACAAAGCCTCCAGCGTAAATGGGGCTGTAAAATCGATTCCCATCCTCAGTCACTCCAGCAATTAATCAATTTCAGTGTGCCGTCAACAAGAATTCCGACGACCGATTTGAAATAGCTTAGGAATTCCGTTCGATGCTGAATACCCGAGTTATCGCCGAAGACGAGACGACATACCCGTCAGGCATCTGATTTCGTCATCTTCAGCAGGTCACGCGACAACTGCCGTTCCGCTTCTCGACTAACGATTACACCGGTTATGCAAGACATCAAAGTTCTTCTTGAATCACGAGCGGGAATCACTCTGATTCGCCTCGCCGTGCTCGATTTGTGGGCCGAGTATCTCTGCTGATCGAATAGACTGAAGTATTGAAACTTGATTCCCTTTCTGTTCCGTTTGGACCCCTGCCATGAGCATTCGCCGAGCCGTCGTCACCGCGGCTGCACCCGATCAGAAATCTCTACCGTTGCAAAGCCTCGTCGATCAGCGTGGCGAGCCCAAAACAGCGTTGCAACTGATTGCTGACGAGGCAGTCGGAGCTGGTGTCGAGGAAATCTGCGTCATCATTTGTCCCGGCGAAGCTGACAACTATGAGAAAGCCGCAGGCGAACATGCGAATCGGCTGACTTTCATTGAGCAAGACAATCCTCGCGGATACGGAGACGCACTTTTTCGAGCGCGAGACTTTGTGGGAAACGACTCGTTCCTGCATCTGGTAAGCGATCACGTTTATATCAGTCAACGTGACGAAGGTTGTGCCAGACAGTTGGTGACCCTAGCCAATGAGCAAACATGTGCCGTGTCGGGCGTGCAAGCGACTCGTGAGAATCTGCTCCCGTACTTTGGGACGATTGGAGGACACCGAACCGGTCAGAGGAACGACCTGTACGAAGTAACGAAGGTCCTAGAAAAGCCAACGCCAACGCTCGCGGAACAGGAGCTGAACGTCGCGGGCTTGCGAGCCAGTCACTATCTGTGCCTTTCGGGAATGCATGTGTTGACTCCCACGGTCATGGAATTGCTGGAACAGATGATCCTAAACCTTGAGTCCGGTGAAACGATTCAGCTTTCGCCCGCGTTAAACGCCCTTGCCAAACGGGAGCGTTACCTAGCGATGGAGATCAAAGGCAGGCGGTACAACATCGGCGTGAAGTATGGACTGCTCAAATCGCAAATGGCGTTGGCACTTTCAGGCAAAGATCGAGACGAAGTGCTCACCGAAATGCTCGATCTGGTGGCCGCTCAGCCAGAATCAACTTCTCCGATCGGCAACGGAAGGTAAGGCGTAACGTGGACGTGAATACTGGTGCTGTTAATTCGCTGATCGAAACCATCGTTTCTGACAACGACGCGACGAGAAATCGTTCGTTAGACGAATTGTGCGAAAACTCGAATCTGGAAACGTTGTTGCTTCACGCCGACGTCTTAGACAGTTTTTGGCGCGGTGCCGATAATCTTTACCACCGCGTACGATGTTTGTTTTTCCTAGCAGGAATCTATCGACATCACCTGCCGCCCTTGCTGATCAACGATGCGCCGGGACTGATTCCCTTTGCCAGCTACCGTCAACTGTTGGAGCGGAGGTTCGTCGAGGCAATCAACTTATTGCTTAACAAACAGGCCACTGACGGGCCAAGTGATGGGCTCAGTAGCGCGTTGGCTCATGCGTATCATCAACTGGCATTTCAAACGTTGGCCGATCAGGTTCGGAAAAGCGTGCGAACGGTTCGAGGCAACCAGTGGATGTTCCGCACCGGTCATCCGGCTGACCATCCGCTTCGCTTGCGCAAAGAGTTGTTAAAACAAAAACCCGACAACCCGCTCTTCCCGATTCTTTCTGAAACCACCGCCGTTCGAATGGATTTTTCGCACAGCGGTTGGAGCGATATTTTTTTCCTAGGCATGGATTACCCGGCTGGTGCTCGCGTCGTCAATGCTTCTATCAATCTTGGCGTGACGGGACGCGACGAACGACCTCAACCTCCGATTGAGTGCTATCTTCGTGTCATCGACCGCCCCGTTCTGCGTCTTGTCAGTTTGGATTTGAAAGCGTCTGCGGACGTGACTTCAATCGACGAAGTGTTTGATTTCGCGCGAGATTATCTGGGATTATTGAAAGCCGCTGTGATTGCTGCGGGGATCGTTCCACCGGGGATCGAAGGCTGCGGCCAATCGATCGAAGCGCTGCTGGAACGAGTGATCGGTCAGCCGGGGCTGGGCCTTGAGATCGTCAGCAAGGTGAACGACATTCCCAAGGGATCGCGCCTGGCCGTTTCCACGAACCTGCTGGGTTCGTTGATCTCGATGTGCATGAGGGCGACGGGCCAGGTTTCCGGCTTGGATGGTGAGCTGAATGAAGCCGAACGGCGCGTTATCGCGGCGCGAGCAATTCTAGGTGAATGGATTGGCGGATCGGGCGGAGGCTGGCAGGATTCAGGCGGCGTCTGGCCCGGCATCAAGTTGATTGAAGGTGCTGCCGCGACGGAAACAGATCCTGAACACGGTGTCAGCCGAGGTCGATTGCTGCCTCAGCACAAAGTGTTTTCGCTCGACGAAATATCCGCCCAAGCCCGGCAGAAACTTCAGGACAGCCTGATTCTTGTTCACGGCGGAATGGCTCAGAACGTTGGCCCGATTCTGGAAATGGTGACCGAAAAATACTTACTGCGTTCGCCGGTCGAGTGGGAAGCTCGCCAGCAAGCGATCGAAATTCTCGACCAGATCGTTGCCGCATTGAATCGAGGTGACATCAAAGCGGTCGGGCAATTGACCCATCAGAATTTTTTCGGCCCGTTGCAAAAGATCATCCCGTGGTGCACCAACCTTTTCACCGACTCATTGGCCAAACAATGCGAACAGAAGTATGGCGATCAGTTCTGGGGATTCTGGATGCTCGGTGGCATGGCGGGCGGCGGGATGGGGTTTATCTTTGACCCGACCGTCAAGAAAGAGGCTCAAACGTGGTTGCAAACGGCGATGGTGGAAACCAAACGTCAGATGGAGACACGACTTCCTTTCGCGATGGACCCAGTCGTTTACGATTTTGAGATCAATGATCGCGGCAGCTGGGGCTCATTCGATCACGACAACACGATGCGAATGCCCGCCAGCTACTACTCCATGATGGTGCCACAGTGGTTGAAACAGCCTTCGCACGAGTTGTCCGTCGCGTCTCGCTTTGAACTGGAGCAACTCGGGACGGATTATCGGAACCATGATTCGTCGGATCCATTCCGAACGTTAATCGAAAGCATTTTGCCGGGACGGAAATCCGTTCGATCCAAGACCGAGTCACTGGATGAGCTGCTGGCGAGGATGGGGTTCGATCACGAGTTGCACCATCAGATTCGCACCGATCTGAAATCCGGTCGTTACGGGATGGCTCAGAATCGTTTACCACTCAACACGTCCATCACCGATGTGAAACCGGACGACGTGGTTGACGCACGTTACGGGCTGTCGGCCGAAGCAAACGATGTCGGAGCGGCAGCGATTCACGCTGGAAAAGTCGGAGTCGTAACGCTGGCCGCCGGCGTTGGAAGTCGATGGACTCAGGGAGCTGGCGTCGTGAAAGGCTTGCATCCGTTCTGTCAGCTATCCGGCAGCTACCGTAGTTTTATCGAGACTCATCTGGCCAAGAGCCGCAAGGTTGCGTCACAGTTTGATACTTCGATTCCTCACGTGATCACCACGGGCTACATGACACATCAGCCCATCGTCGACCATCTGCAGGATGTTAATAACTATGGCTACCCGGATGCGGATATCGCGTTGTCGCCCGGTCGCTACGTTGGTTTGCGGATGATCCCGATGGTTCGTGATTTGCAATTTGCATGGGAAGAAATGCCACAGCAAAAGCTGGATGAACAGCAAGAAAAAATGCGAGAAAGCCTTCGTTCGGCACTGATCGGATGGGCTCAGGGGATGGAGGAGGGCAGCGATTATCGAGATAACTTGCCGTTGCAATGCCTGCATCCAGTGGGACACTGGTATGAGTTTCCAAACTTGTTGCGCAACGGCGTCTTGAAGAAAATGTTGGACGATCGGCCGCAACTTCAGTACCTGATGCTGCACAACATCGACACGTTGGGAGCGAACATTGATCCATCGCTGCTGGGGCAACACATCCTCAGTGAGAAATGCTTGTCATTCGAAGTGATTACTCGGCGACTGGACGATCGAGGCGGTGGGCTCGCACGAGTCAATGGTTCCCCGCGATTGCTGGAAGGATTGGCAATGCCGCGTGAACAAGATGAGTTCGGTTTGTCATACTACAACAGCATGACGACTTGGATGGATATCGATGCCTTGCTGTCCGTGTTCGGACTTTCACGAGCAGACCTTGCGAACGAGCAGAAGGTCGAGCAGGCGATTCGTGAGTTGAGCCAACGGATGCCGACCTACATCACAATCAAGGACGTGAAAAAGCGCTGGGGGAATGGCCAAGAGGACGTGTATCCGGTTTCTCAGTTTGAAAAACTTTGGAGCGACATGTCCGCTTTGGACGATGTCAGCACCGGCTTCATTGTCGTCCCAATCCAACGCGGCCAGCAATTGAAGGAACAAGCGCAGCTTGATGGTTGGCTGATCGACGGGTCTGCTGATTACGTCGATTCCCTGTGCGAATGGACTTAGAACGCGGAAAAAAACGAGCGACCGAACCAAAACCGTGGTTGATCGGTGTGACTCGAACGAGATGAAACTGAAGCTGGCAATTTGTCTCCGGGCGAGTCCCTAAACACAAAGAATCAACCGGCCGAAACGGGCGATGTCGCCGATGATGAACTGATGTAGTTGATCACGTCGTTGGCAACGATGACTCCGTAGTTGATGGTGCCCAACCAGCCCGACATGATAATGCCGCAACTTCCGGCATGGTACAAACCCGGAACCTGATCGGGTAGGGCTCGGCTGACAGTGAGTCCTTCAAATTTCGTGCCGAAGGAAGCTCCGTCCAAATGCTTTGTATAGTGTTCAAACGTCAGCGGCGTTGCAGCTTCTGCGTGAACAATTCTTTCGCGGGCGTTCGGCACATATTTTTCCAAAGCATCCAGCGTCGTGTCTACCAGATCCGCCTTGTTGGCTTCGTATTCTTCCTTGGACAGCCCCGCCCAATCTTCGTATCTAGCATTGGTGCTGGAAACGATCAGCGTCCGACCTTTTCCGGCAGGTCGAGTGTCAGGGTAGTAAAATGAGAACGTACGGCTGGTGATGTCGCGACTGAGCAGCAAGTCGGTTTGAAAACGCTCGGCCGTGCTACTGAACAATAAATCGCCGGTCTCGCGAGGCACCGTGTCGTCCGGATGCATGGCCATGTAAACCTGTGTACTTGAGTTGTTCAATCGAACGGCATTCGCGTCGTCAATAAATCCACGATCAAATTTATCTTCGCCAATCAGGTTAAAAATGGTCGAACGAAGGTTCGCATTTGAAACAACTGTCTTTGCTTTGATTGTCCTGCCGTTGATCATGACCGACTGGACTCCGTCGGAGCCAACGTTGATCGCTTCGACGTCGCAGTTGATCCGCACATCAACTCCGTTGGCCTTCATCTCACTCTCCATCGCCTTGACCAGTTTGTCGGTTCCACCTTGGAAGACGAACACGCCTTTGGACATGAAATTGGAGAAAACGATGCCATACGTAATCGCAGGATCTTCCAACGTCGATCCGTTGGCATAAGTAATGGGTTCCAT
>CALFWL010000126.1 GCA_937928215.1 uncultured Pirellulaceae bacterium
TCATCGCCGGTCCATTGAGCGTCTTCTCGAATCATCTTCTCGTCGCCCGACTGGGAGGCCTCGGCTGCCTTCTTGGCGGCATGAGCCGCTTTCTTTTTGGCTCGAACTTCTGCCTGAATCTCGACCAGTTCGGCATGCGTCTTGAAGAACTGTAAACTGTGACCTTTGAAATCTTCGATCGAACGGAAGCCATGTTCGTCCATGAAGGCCGACAACTCTTCGATCATCGGCTTGACCATTCCATAGCCCATTTTCATCACCCCGGTGCAGACCTGCACCGTATCACTGCCAAGCAATATAAATTCGGCCGCGTCGTGCCCCGTTTCCACGCCGCCAATTCCGCTAAGCGTCCTGCCCAGGAATTCATTCTTGATCAACGTCGCGATCTCCATGCAGTTTCGCAACGCGATCGGCTTGATCGCCTGACAGGAGTAACCGCCCGGCGTGGTGTAACCTTCCACACATGGTTCGGGCCGCAGCGATTTCAAGTCAACACCCAACACACTGCGAATCGTGTTGATCGCGGCAATCCCATCGGCTCCAGCACGAAGCGAGGCCGCCGTCGGGTCTTCGATATGAGTCACATTCGGTGTCATCTTGGCCCAGACCGGAACTTTGGCGACGCTGGTTACCCAGCCCGTAACCTCCTCGACCATGTCTGGATCAATCCCCATCGCTGAACCCATTTTGCGTTCGGGCAAACCATGTGGGCAAGAGAAATTCAGCTCAAGAGCATCCACGCCAACGTCTTGGCATCTCTCCGTAATTTCGCACCACGCGTCCTTACGATACTCCTCCATGATGGAAGCGATCAGAATTCGATCAGGATACTTATCCTTGATCGACTTGAACTCATCCATCCAAACATCGAAGCTCCGATCGCTGATCAGTTCGATGTTCTCCCAACCGTAGATCTCGCGTGATTGACGACTGCGCAACCGAGCGTAACGCGGCTGGACGTTGATTACTTTCTCCGCTTCCAAGCTGATCGTTTTCGCGACCACAGCGCCCCAGCCTTCATCGAACGCCTTGCCGATCACGTTGGCATTGGTTCCGGGTGGGCCCGACCCGATCACGAATGGGTTCGGCATTTTCAACCCGTTGACGGTCGTCGACAAGTCAGCCATGAGAGATACCTCGGTACGCAGGTTTATGTTTACAAATCAGAATTCTTGAACAGGGAATGCACGCGTGGTCGGAGACAAAACTGACTGCAAGAATCGTTTCAACGGACAGGTGCAATCGAATCGTCTCACCAACGTGGGAAGCTATCTTAACATTCATGAAGGAATCTAGTTGCCGAATGAACATGATTCACCGTCGATCGACACAACGGTTGAGCCCAACATGGTCAACACATGCTGAAGCGCCAACGCCGCAGCGCGAGGAAACGGGGGATTATCATCGAGCCCACCGTTCATCTGAGTGGTATCCGGGTTTCGAATTGTGGCACCGAGGCGACACGGACGATTGAATCAATGAGGGAACCGGATACCGGATTTTTCATCATGGAGCAACGATCGCTCCATAACTCTCGGGACGACGGTCTCGGAAAAACTGCCAAGTGTTTCTGACTTCGCGAATTAAATCGAGGTCCAATTCGGCGATCACGATATCGTCGGTGTCACGAGTGCCCTCGGCGATGATCTGCCCCCGAGGATCGCAGAAATAACTCTGTCCGTAAAACTCGCCAATATTCCACGGACCTTCCGTGCCGGGTCGATTGATCGCGCCGACAAAATACTGATTGGCCACTGCGTGAGCAGGTTGCTCCAGCCTCCAGAGATACTCGCTTAGCCCCGCCACGGTCGCGGACGGATTGAGCACAATTTCGGCTCCGTTGAGACCCAAGCAACGTGCTCCTTCGGGGAAATGGCGGTCATAACAAATGTAAACACCGATTTTACCCACGGCGGTATCGAACACAGGGTAACCGAGATTACCAGGCCGGAAGTAAAACTTTTCCCAGAATCCGGGAGCACAATGCGGGATGTGCATTTTTCGAAACTTGCCAAGATACGAGCCGTCAGCGTCAATCACGGCGGCCGCGTTGTAATAAACCCCAGGAAGTTCTTCTTCGTAGATTGGAACCACAATGACCATCTGATGCTT
Organism: uncultured Pirellulaceae bacterium; assembly: GCA_937928215.1. Classification (GTDB taxonomy): domain Bacteria; phylum Planctomycetota; class Planctomycetia; order Pirellulales; family Pirellulaceae; genus Mariniblastus. Next base: position 2,113 of record CALFWL010000126.1, read on the forward strand.
CTTTGCCAGTTCTTGCATCAGCTTGACGGTTGGGCCATCAGGAATTTTTTCGGTCAGCTCATACCACTTCGCATCTTGCTCGGCGCAAAAATAGGGACCGTTGAACAGCTCTTGCAGGCAAACGAACTGTGCCCCTTTGGCCGCAGCTTGTTCGACCAAGCCAACGTGCTTGTCGATCATCGCTTTGCTGATCTTTTGCACCGATGAAGTAGCTGGCTCGCACAGTTTCGCTTGAATCAATGCGCCCTTAACAATTCTCGACATGGACAGGTCTCGTGTTCAGATGAGTTGATATCGCCAGAGGTTAGTCGCGACCGCTCATGTTATCATAATCTGCCCACGAATTCTAACTTCCAGAGGTTGCCGGAGTCCCCTCTCGCAGGAGATTTGAGACATCAACCAGCGACGACTCAGCGCGTTGCAAACCTTAGCGGTGGGAATTGAGACACCGGGAAATCACAACGGATGGATGATCGCGTCAATAACATAGTGGCGTTGGCAACACGCCCCACTACTTGCCGGGCTGGCGCTGATGTGGATGGTTTTCGTCGCGAGTTTGCGAGAACACGTTTGCGTTTAAGCCGCCCGAGAAGCCGCGACTCTCGGCCGCCAATCTGTCCGTCGAACTGTTGATCAAAGCCGGTTTGATCAGCAGGCGAGCCATACAACCGGCATCTTCGGCACGTTCGTGCAATGCCCCGCTCATTCGCAACGTGTTCGGCGAAACGTTGCCGAACCGCCTGATTCTTACTCGTTGCGATCTACGTTTTGGCGTTCGGCACCTGCCATGTCCTGACTACCCGAAGCTGCTCTCGCAATCATTCCTATGCGCTCATTTTTTCACTTGCGCTGCTGACAAGCTCGTTCCTGTTGTTTCTAGTGCAACCCATGATTGGACGTATGTTGCTGCCATCGCTGGGCGGCACTCCGGCGGTATGGAACGGGTGCATGCTGTTCTTTCAAGCGGCTCTACTGGCAGGGTATGCGTGGGCTCATTATGGCCCGCCCAAACTGGGCGTCAAAAACCACTTGATGGTACATTTGCTTTTGCTGACCGTCGTCTGCTGCCTGCTACCGATAAAGCTCCTCGACAGCTGGGCGGCCCCCGTTGACTCCAATCCAATGTTATGGCTACTGGGACAACTGACGCTGTGCGTCGGACTGCCGTTTTTTGTCATCAGCAGCAGCGCACCGCTACTACAACGCTGGTTCAGCTTGTCGGCATCCGAAACAGAGCAAGGCAATGAGCCTTGGCTCCTGTATGCAATCAGCAATTTCGGTTCCTTGGTCGCGCTGCTCAGCTATCCGTTCGTCTTTGAACGAATCCTAGGTCTGACCGATCAGGGAGTTTTCTGGGCGACGGGCTTTGCGATCCTGACCTGCTTGTTCGCGACTTGTGCTTGGTACACGCTGAAAAACGCTCAACCGGAAAAACTTACGCGGACTCAGACCAAGACGCTTGCGGCTCCGCTGCCGTGGCATCAACGAATTCGCTACATCGCGCTGGCAGCCATTCCGTCGAGCTTGATGTTGGGCGTGACGACCATCGTGTCGACCGACGCCGGATCGTTCCCCTTGATGTGGAGCATTCCACTCGCCTTGTACCTGATCACGTTCATCCTTGTTTTTGCGAAACGTCAGCTGCTACCACATCGTGGAATCGTTCGAGCGACACCATTCTTTCTGCTGGCGATGCCGCTGGTGACGACGATCAACCTCGGGAACAACCCAGCGCTGATGATTGCGACTCACTTTGTCGTGTTTTTTGTCGTCGCGATGGCGTGTCACGGCGAACTGGCTCGGCTGCGTCCTCCGGTCGAGCAACTGACTGAGTTTTATTTGATGATGAGCATCGGTGGCGTCGTGGGCGGCGCGTTCAATTCGCTACTGGCACCTGTCCTGTTCAACTCGATTCTCGAATACCCCATTGTGCTGATCGCGGCAAGTTTGGCACTACCCGCGTATCGCCAAGTTGCTGGCGGGCAGGACAATTCAGCAGAAAGTTCGCAGACTCCATCCTGGAGCAGCATCGAAAAAGTCTGGGCCGTCCCGGTGGCGTTGTTGGTATTGCTTTCAGCGGTGTGGGCATTCGAGTTTTCACTGCTGACACTGCACAAGCGCCTCGTGTTGGTGCTGGGCTTCGCGATCCCGGCTGCCGTTTGCATTTTGCTGGCTCGATCGCCTCGACGTTTCGCGCCTTGCTATACTTTATTGCTAATTGGGTATCCGTTTATCAGTATCAATCACGACGTAACGCTGAAGCAACGGGGTTTCTTTGGTGTCAACGAGATCGCGACCCTTGGCGAATACCGAGTGCTAATCAACGGCTGGACTACGCATGGCCTGCAACGCATCGAAGAAACAGAGAATCCTCAGCCGCTTAGTTACTATCATCCTAAGGGGCCGGTCGGTGATTTGTTCCGTCAGTTTGGCGATCAGCAACAGCGAATCGCCGTCGTAGGTTTAGGCGTCGGAACGATCGCTGCTTACGGCCAAGCCAACCAACACTTAGATTTTTATGAGATTGATCCGATCGTGTATCAGATGGCCAGCGACGATAAGTATTTTTCTTACCTGAGCTCGGCCGACAGCGACGTTGAAGTGATCCTTGGCGATGCGAGAGTTCAGCTGGACGCTCGACGTCACCAGCGAAGTCAGCGAACCCAAGTTACTTGGCGGCCCGATGCGAACACGACTTCAACTTCAAACAAAAACGACCGTTACGGCATGATGATCCTGGACGCCTTCGGCAGCGATTCGGTTCCGATTCATTTGCTTACCGAAGAAGCCATCCAACTGTACCTCGATTCGTTGAATGAAAACGGCCTGTTGGCGATTCACATCTCCAGCAAGTTCATGGACTTTGCTCCCGTTGGAGCCGCCACCAGCCAAACCTTCGGTTTACACTCGGCGATTCGAACCGACCGTTACGTGAGCAAATCGGATCGCAGCGAGGGTTGCACTCCGAGCCGTTACATGATTTTTTCGCGTGACCAGGAAGTGATCGAACGCTTCATCGATCTGGATAATGGCTGGCACCCGCTTCAATCGTCACGTCCTGTCCGCTGGACCGACGAGCACGCCAACATCCTGGATGTGATGATTTGGTAAGCCACGGAGCGTTGCCTAGTTGTCGTGCTATCGAATGCGAACTACGATTCAGTGAAGTTTATGGCTGTTTCGTGATTCTTTCTGCAAGAGAACGGCATGATCATCGGAGCTATCAAGGAATCTTTGCCGGGCGAACGGCGAGTCGCAGCGACTCCTCAGTCGGTCGCGAAACTGATCAAGCTGGGATACGACGTTGCGGTCGAATCCGGTTGCGGGATCGCAGCCAGTTTTCCCGATTCGCTATACGTGAAAGCCGGTGCAGAAGTTCTGAACGACCAAGCAAGCGTGCTTGCCCGCAGCGACATCACAATCAAAGTCGCTCCGCCTCAGACGGACGAGATCAACCTCATCCGTGACGGTTCGACGCTGATCAGCTTCATCGTGCCGACAAAAAATGAGGAAGCGATCGGTCAGTTGCGTCGGCGCAACGTGACGACTCTCGCCATGGACCGAGTGCCTCGAATCTCGCGTGCCCAAAAGTTTGACGCTCTTAGTTCGATGGCCAACATCGCGGGCTATCGAGCAATCGTGGAAGCGGCAAACGAGTTTGGCAGTTTCTTCACGGGACAAATCACCGCGGCGGGCAAGATTCCTCCAGCCAAAGTCTTAGTCATTGGTGCAGGAGTCGCGGGGCTTGCCGCAATCGGCACCGCGAAAAGCCTAGGCGCGATCGTGCGAGCCTTCGACACTCGGCTGGCTGTCAAGGAGCAAGTTCAAAGCATGGGGGCCGATTTTCTGGAATTGGAATTCGATGAGTCAGGTGAAGGGGAGGGCGGTTACGCGAAAACGATGAGCAATGAGTTCATTGCGGCAGAGATGCAACTGTTTGCCGATCAAGCGAAGGAAGTCGACATCATCGTCACGACGGCACTGATTCCAAGCAAACCCGCGCCAAAGCTGATTACCGCAGACATGGTCAAGACGATGAAGCCCGGCAGCGTGATCGTTGACTTGGCGGCGGAAAACGGAGGCAATTGCGAACTGACCAAGCCTCACGAAAAAGTCGTCCAGCATGACGTGACGATCCTCGGCTACACGGATTTACCCAGTCGCCTGCCGACTCAATCTTCGAATCTCTACGCGAATAACATCGTCAATCTGCTGACCGACATGACGCCCGAGAAAGACGGGCAGCTGGTCGTTGATATTGAAGACACCGTCGTCCGAGCCGTGCTGGTAACTAAAGACGGCGAGGTCACCTGGCCCCCGCCGAAGATCGACAACCCGTCGCCCACGCCTCAGAAAACGCCTGCGGTTCCAACAGACGCGGCGATTCAAATGACCAAGCCAGACGCTATCAGACCCTGGGTTTGGACCTGCATCGCGGCGGTGGTTGGCTTTGGATTACTGTGGCTGATGGGAGCCTGTGCACCCAGCGAATTCGTTTCGCACTTCACGGTTTTCGTGCTGGCCTGCTTTGTCGGCTGGCAACTGGTGTGGAACGTGACGCCCGCTTTGCACACTCCGTTGATGAGCGTCACCAATGCGATCAGCGGCATTATCGTCATCGGAGGCATGTTGCAAATGGGACCATCGGTGTACAGCATCACTTCGTTTCTTGCGGCGTTGGCGGTCTTGATCGCAACGATCAACGTTGCCGGAGGATTTCTGGTGACTCACCGAATGCTGGGCATGTTCAGGAAGCAGGACTGATTGAAATGGAAAGCATGTCTCAACTTGCGTGGCTGATCGCGGCCGTTTGTTTCATTCTCAGCCTCAGTGGACTGAGCCGACACTCGACAGCTCCCCGCGGAAATATCCTTGGCATCATCGGCATGACGCTGGCGATTCTGGCAGCGTTGTTCAGTGACAAGATCGATGGTGGTTACGTCCTGTTGATTCTGGCGTTGATCGTGGGCGGCGTCGGTGGTTCGATTCTGGCGATGCGAGTTGAAATGACCGCGATGCCGCAGTTGGTCGCGATCCTGCACAGCTTTGTTGGATTGGCGGCGGTGCTGGTCGGCTTGAGTGTTTTTCTTTCAGAAATGCGTTCCGTTCTACCTGCCAGCGGAATGGACGAGAACGCCGAGGCATTCATCGGACCAGATCTGATCCATCGCATCGAGATCTTTATTGGTGTTTTCATTGGTGGCCTGACGTTTACCGGCAGTGTGATCGCGTGGGGTAAGCTGGACGGCAGAATCAACAGCACTCCGTTGATGATTCCCGGACGGCACTGGATCAATCTTGGCATGTTGGTCGTTTGCGTATTGCTAGGCTGGTGGTTTTTGCAGTCCACCGCGTTTGGTAGTGAGCTGGTGGCTCTGCTGCTGATGCTGGTCATTTCGTTTATCTTCGGGGCTCATCTAGTCATGGCGATCGGCGGCGCGGACATGCCGGTCGTGGTTTCGATGCTCAACAGTTACAGCGGTTGGGCGGCAGCCGCAACAGGTTTCATGCTGTCCAACGATCTATTGATTATCACCGGAGCGTTGGTCGGCAGCAGCGGTGCGATTCTCAGTTACATCATGTGCAACGCGATGAACCGCTCATTCCTAAGCGTCATCCTTGGCGGTTTTGGAGCCGACAACGGATCGGGCGGTCCCGGCATCGATCGCGGCGAGCAGACTTACACTTCGACTTCAGCCGAAGATGTTGCGCAGATGCTTCGTGACGCCAAAGAGGTCATTGTTGTCCCCGGCTATGGCATGGCAGTCGCGCAGGCCCAACATCCCATCCACGAGATCACTGAGCTGTTGCAGAAGACGGGCACTCGGACTCGATTTGCCATTCATCCGGTTGCCGGCCGTCTACCGGGACACATGAACGTGCTGCTGGCCGAAGCTCGGTTGCCGTACGACCTAGTGTTGGAGATGGACGAGATCAACGAAGACTTCCCCGACACTGATGTTGTGCTGGTTGTCGGAGCCAACGACATCGTCAATCCGGGAGCACTCGATGACCCCTCAAGCCCCATCTACGGAATGCCGGTCTTGGAAGCATGGAAGGCGCAAGAAGTAGTTGTCTTCAAGCGCTCGATGGGCTCAGGCTACTCGGGCGTCGATAACCCGCTGTTCTATAACGAGAACACCGACATGCTGTTCGGCGACGCCAAAAAAAGCGCCGATGACATCTTGCAGGCATTACGGCAGTAAAACTCAGGCCCAAGTTTCACTCATCATGCGACAACACGTCGCCTACGACGCCCGATCACGGTTCCAGCCAGACCAAACAGCAACAAACAAGCAGAAGGTTCTGGCACTGCGTTATAGGCGAATCGCACGTCGTCGATTTGCAATTCCTGGCCGCCAATCCCGAGGCTGCTGATGGGACCGCCCAACATAACCGTGCCACTGAGTGATCCACTAGGCATCAGCGCGACGGAAAGATTGACGCCACACCGTTAATACATTGCTGCGCGAGCAGTTGCGAGCCAGTGACACGGTATGGCCTGATCCATTCAAGGCAAACGGGAGCACTTACTTACGGTTACGGATGCCTTGCTCGCTCATCCCGAATCGCCTGACGCAAGTGCAACCGGCATTGCGTGAAGAATTCTTGAAAGTCTTCGCGCTGGTAGTCGGGATAGGTCCAGCGGCTGTGTTGCCATTGCTTGGAACGGTAGAACAACGTGACCTCCGCGTAAATGCCTTGCTGCAAATAGACACGATGGTCTCGATCTTTGGTCGTGACCAGCACCAACTTCGCTTCCGTGATGTAGCCCGGATCGATGTTGACGGGACGTTGCTCAGGGTGGTCGGCGTAAGAACGGTACGCGGATTCCCACTCGTTGGACCGTAGTTTGGTGCTCGCAATGTCGCTCGAATCAATCAGGGGTTCATACGCCAGAAATTGCTTCCTCAAACCGGCACCCATCGATTGAGTATAAAATCCCGTTTCGGTGAAGTCGAAGACTGGACTCTTGAGCGCAATTGGTCCCCAGAAGATCTGTGATTGCTCGATCGTCCAATCGAGTGCTTCTTGGTATCGGCTGGTGACTGCCGCGATCAGCAGAACCGGTTTGGGTTGTTCGATTTTACCCATAAAGTCTGAAACCGAATGAGGCTACCGATTCACGCAGATTGGCACAGGCAAACGAGCACCATTGCGTATAGATCCGTGTGAATCAGTGGCAAAATAAGAAAAAGAGATTCGCTAATACGATTTAGCAAAAATGCCCTTGGTGGTCGTTGGCTTGCCGGTGAAGACGCAGGTGCCTGACGTTTGCTCTTGATCAACGGGAATACATCGCGGCGTGACCTTGAGCGGCTTGAGCATCTGGTCGACTTCGGGACAGTCGATAAAGTAACACTCGGCGAATCCTCCGTGAATCTCGGGCTTCTTCTGATTCTTGGGCGTGAAGTATTTTTTGAAATCTTCGAACGAGTCGATCTTTTTCGTATGTTCCTTTTGCATCGCCAACGCTCGATCAAACAAGCCCTGCTGGATCTGGGTCAGTGTGTCGACGACAGAACCGATGAACTCAGCCCGAGTCATTCCGTTAGATTTCGGTTGGTCACGACGACCGACAAACACGCTGTCCTTGGCAATGTCGCGGGCTCCAACTTCGACGCGAATTGGAACGCCTCGTTTGACATGGAACCATTTCTTTTCGCCGCCTCGCAGATCACGATCGTCGATCAACACTCTCAGGCGCTCATCCGTGTAGCGAATTGATTTGAGTTCTTTCTCAAGTGACTTACAGTACTCCATAATGGCATCACGTTCGTCGTCGTTTTTGATGATCGGGAGGATCACGATCTGCCGGGGAGCCATCCTCGGCGGCAGAACAAGTCCGTCGTCATCGCTGTGAGTCATGATCAACGCACCCACCAGACGAGTCGAAACGCCCCACGACGTAGTCCAAGCAAATGATTCTCCGCCGTCCTTATTTTGAAACTTGATCTCCTGAGCCTTCGAAAAGTTCTGGCCCAAAAAGTGAGACGTACCTGCCTGCAATGCCTTGCAGTCTTGCATCATGGCTTCGATCGAGTACGTGATATTGGCTCCGGGAAAACGTTCGCCAACCGTTTTCTCGCCCTTGATCACCGGCATTGCCATGTGGTTTTCAGCAAAGTCCGCGTACACGTCCAACATCAAACGCGTTTCTTCCAACGCCTCTTCTTCGGTGGCGTGAACCGTGTGTCCTTCTTGCCACAAAAATTCTGCCGTGCGTAAAAACAGTCGAGTCCGAAGCTCCCAGCGAACAACGTTGGCCCATTGATTGATCTTCAGCGGCAGGTCTCGATAGGACTGCACCCATTTGGCGAACATCGACCCGATGATCATCTCGCTGGTTGGGCGGACAATCAGTGGCTCTTCCAATTCGCCGGCGGGCACCAGACCACCTTCCGGGCCAGGCTCAAGCCGATGATGGGTCACCACGGCACACTCTTTAGCGAATCCCTCCACGTGTTCCGCTTCTTTTTCCAGAAACGATTTGGGGATAAACAACGGAAAATAGGCGTTCTCGTGGCCAGTCTCTTTGAACATATCGTCCAGCTGTCGCTGCATGTTCTCCCAGATTCCATACCCCCACGGCTTGATCACCATGCAACCTCGAACCGGCGAGTTTTCTGCCAAGTCAGCGGCCTTCACCACTTGCTGGTACCACTCGGGATAATCTTCAGTTCTGGTCGGAGAAATTCCGGTTTTTGCCATGTCTCAATTGCTTTGCAGCTGATGCCCTTGAATAAAATCGTTACGCCAATATGTTAACCCTTACGTCGTTCAAAAAGAAGCAGACCAACGACGTTCCTCCACCACCATTGCCTGTTTTAAAAATCGAAATCGAGCACCCATGGCCCGCCACTACGTTCGCGAATTAAATGACGGCCAAGTCGTCGACCAGACGTTTCTGGCGTCAGAAAAGCAACTCCGCACCAATCGAAATGGAAATCTCTACTTGCAAGTGCGACTTAGTGACAAAACCGGTTCGCTGACATCAATGCTGTGGAACGCGCAGCAACGTCACTATGATTGCTTCGAAAACGGTGACTACCTGAACGTCAAAGGAACGGCTCAGGTTTACAACGGAAACATGCAGGTGCTGGCCAAAGAAGTCAGCAAAGTCAGTCCCTCTGACGTTGACGAAACCGATTTCATCACGCTTTCCGACGGGGCGGTGGAGGACATGTTGGCTCGAGTCGCCGAGCTACTTCGTTCAGTGGCAAACCCGCACCTGCTGACGTTGGCCGAGTGTTTTCTGATTGACGAAACCTTCATGAAAGGTTTGCGCTCGGCCCCGGCGGGCATCAAGAACCATCACGCTTACCGTGGCGGCCTGTTGGAACATGTGCTTTCGCTGATGGAAGTCGTTACGCTGATTGCTCCGCGATACGCAGACGTTGACGCCGACAAACTGCTGATGGGAGCGTTCTTGCACGACATTGGCAAGATCCGCGAACTGACGTACGAACCTGACCTGGGCTACAGCACTCCGGGCCAACTGTTGGGGCACCTCGTCCAAGGAGTGACGATGCTTGACGAAATGATTGCCCAGTCGGAAAAACAGTCGGGTCAAGATTTTCCTGAAGATTTGGCGAACCAATTGCGCCACATGATTGTCTCTCATCATGGAACGCTTGAATTCGGCAGCCCCAAGGTTCCGATGACGCTCGAAGCGATCGCGCTTCATCACCTAGACAATCTGGATGCAAAACTTCACAGCGTGAAGCAATTGATCGAAGACGATGTCAACTCCGACAGCCCGTGGACGGTCTACCATCCGTCGCTGGGTCGAAAGCTGTACAAGAGTTGACCAATAGACCGCTACAAGTATCTGGCAAGCTGAAACTTCCTAGATCAAATCGAGAAACGTCCGTTTCGCGCCCCGGTTCTTCCGATACTCATTATCCGTTCGCGCCGAAAATATGGCGCAGGACGTTCACTGTGAGCTATACTTCAAGGAACTTTTCCCTGAACCGGCCCTTCAAGCTGGCCTTTGCTGCTAGACCACCGTTTCCATCAAACCCCGGTTTTTCATTGAACGGCTTGGGCGGAAGCATGCATTGCTCGTCGAAACGCACCCAATCGACTTCTCTCGATTGAGACGGCCAACCGTCCAAAAATCCGACTATATTTCTCTTTGCGCACCGGTGAAACGAACCGGGTAGCCGCAGCCTTGTGTAGCAATTTCGCGCACGCACACTTAAACTCAATTTTATGAATCCATCTATCAACATCGAAAAACTCATCCTGGAACTTGTCCTTGCGGACAACTACCAGCCCCTCAAACCAAAAGCCATCGCCAAAAAGCTGGAACTTCTAGAGGACGAAAAGAAAGTCCGACGAACCATCCGTAAACTTGTTCAAGCAGGCCGGATCGCGTTTGGCGATAAACACCAGGTCATCAAACCGAAATCCAAACCAAAAGGCGGCAAACGGAAATCGAACGATCCCGAGCCATCGTTTGGCGATGGTGTCTTCCCTGCCGACGCGGATCCCTTTCCACTACACAGCAAATCCAAGGCGAACGCCAAGCCAAAAGCTGGCTCCAAGGCAAAAGCCCCATCCAAGCCCGATGGCACCAGAGAATCCACGAAGACGCCTGAGAAGAAAAAGAAAAACCAGATCGTCGGAGTCTTCCGCAGAAATCAAGCAGGCTTTGGTTTTGTCACGCCCCTCGATTCTGTCGTCATCGATCGTTCCGAGGATGTCTTCATTCCCCGCAGCAAGACGCTTGACGCCGCCGATCGCGATACCGTAACAGTTCGAGTCTCCAAACCTCGCCCCGGAGATCGTCCCGATCGCATGAGCGGTCGAATTGTGGAAGTCGTTGAGCGACACACGCATCGATTTGTGGGCACGTATCGCGAGTCAGGAAACTACGGCGTTGTTGTCGTTGATGGCGGTGGGTTTGATTCCGCGATTCTGGTCGGTGATGCCGGAGCCAAAAACTGTCGAATCGAAGACAAGGTCGTCGTCGAGATGGTCCATTTCCCATCCGAGAACGAGCCCGGCGAAGGCGTGATCGTGGAAATCCTTGGCGCGCGAGGCGAACCGGGCGTAGACACGAAGATGATCATTCGGGAGTTCGATCTGCCTGAAGAGTTTCCCGAAGGCGTCTTGCAGGATGCTCGTGAACAAGCCGAACAGTTTGACGAATCGATCGAAGGACGAACGGACTTCACCAAGCAAACAGTCATCACCATCGATCCGAAGACCGCTCGCGACTTCGACGATGCAATTTCACTCCAGCGACTGGAGAACGGACACTGGGAACTTGGCGTTCACATCGCGGACGTATCCCATTTTGTGCCGTTTCGATCCAAACTGGATACCGAAGCCTATCTTCGTGGCACCAGTGTCTACTTGCCCGACCAAGTCATCCCAATGCTGCCCGAGATCATCTCGAACAACCTAGCCAGCCTGCAGCCGGGACGAATCCGATACTGCATGACGGCGATGATTGAATTCTCTGAAACCGGCGTGCCGATCAACACGCAACTTCACCGTGGCGCGATCAAGAGTGCTCACCGATTCAACTACGAAGAAATCGATGACTACCTAGAAAACGACAAACCGTGGAAAGAAAAACTGGCTCCCGATGTGTTTCGTATCGTTCGAGACATGCACACCCTAGCCATGACATTGCGAAAACGCCGGATGGATGGCGGCGCGATCGACTTGATTCTTCCAGAGGTCAAGATCGAACTGGGTGATGATGGAGCCGTCAGTGGCGCTCACACGGTGCAGAACACTGAAAGCCATCAAGTCATTGAAGAATTCATGCTGGCTGCCAATGAAGCGGTTGCTCGACGCCTAGCGGATGAGAAGCTTTTCTTGATGAGGAGAATTCATCCGAAACCGACCGAAGCAAAGCTTGCCGATCTGACAAAGTTCGTACGTGAACTTGGGATCGATTGCGACAACCTCGAATCAAGGCATGAACTGAAACGAGTGATTGCCGAATCCGCCGATATGCCGCAGCGTCACGCGATTCACTTCGCCGTGCTTCGAGCCTTTCAAAAAGCAATCTACAGTCCAGAGGAGATCGGTCACTTCGCACTCAACAGCGAAAACTATTGCCATTTCACTTCGCCCATCCGCCGATACCCTGACCTAGTCATCCATCGAATGGTGGGCGATCTGGTCGACGGCAAGAAACCGAAATCGAACTTCGACACACTGGCGACGCTTGGAAAACACTGCAGCGACCTGGAGAAACGAGCGACGGAGGCAGAAAGAGAACTGATCAAACTGAAATTGCTCAGCTTCATGGCCGAACGAGTTGGCGAGACGATCAACGCGGTGATCACCGGAGTCGAATCGTTTGGCATCTTTGTGCAGGGCGTCGACATTCCGGCTGAAGGAATGTTACCCGTCAACAATCTGCCACCTGACTCGTACGAGTACGACCGAGCCAGTCGAGTGATGTCCGGATTTGAAGAGCCAAATCAGTTTCAACTGGGAGACTCGATTCGCGTTAAAATCTCGAAAGTCGATCTCGATCAGCGTTTGCTGGAATACGAAATCGCTGATCGCGTGTCTGGCAAGGCCGTCATGCGGCGTGGTGCCACCAATAGAGGTTCTTCCCGAAGTTTTCGTGACGGGGCGGATAACAAATCGAGCTCTCGGGCGGCAGGCAATCAAAAACCTGAGCGTTTCGAAAGCAGGGCAGATGGCAAATCGAAGAAGCCAAAAAGCAAGGACAAGGCAAAGGCTAAATCCGGAAACAAACCGGCTTCCTCGAAAGCCAAATCGGGCAAACGAAAAAACAAGCGTCGAAAATAGATACACTCGTCGGTTCAATCGCCCGGTCGAATCATCTGCTCAACTGCAGTAGTTCGTCGCGAGCGTTTCGATACCTGCCCGTTGCGTCGGATGAGTTGGGCACTCGGTAGCGAACCACGCGGGACTGAGGTTCGCTCTGAGGCCTCGATCTAACCGGAGTACCAAAAATACCTTGCAGCGCTTGCTGGATCGTTGATGGCTTTGCTCCATCGGATGCTTTCTCTTGGGTCAAGTGAGAAACTTCCTGCAAACGGTTCTCAGCCCGAACGTATTCGACGGCCCGATCGCGAGCCGTCGAGCTACCTGTCAAATAAACGGGTAAAGTGAAGGAACGTACGATCTCGATCGGTTCGCTCCACAATCCTGCGACCTTTCGTTCCCCACTGGCGCGACATTTCACTTTCAAAAGACCGGCCTGCCAGTCGTGCGGGACACGAAACGCAAGCGTAAGATCGCGACTGCCTTCGAGCGTTTCTCTGCGTGAGCGGTGGAAGCGAAAGAAAACGCCCGTGCCTCGATCAATTGAGCCGCTGGCAACCAGCACGTCATGCTGAGGTATTTCTTGATAGTGGATTTTTTCCGCGTCACGTTTGGCGGCTTCTGCTTTGCCGGAACCACCCAGCACACGAGGCTCGCCCCCATTGATCGCCAACCCAAAGGTCGCAGTTCGATCCTGTTGAGCTTCAAAGCCGATCGTGCCTTCGATATGGCTGGTCGTTTGAGTGCGCGGCTCATAATCGATGACTGGATAACGGGCTTGCTGCCAACGAACGTCGTAGCGGAACTCGGTGATATGATCTCTGTCAGCAGCAGTGATCTCGGAAGTGACGGGAACAGAAATCTGGATCGTGATCAGCTCAACTGGATTCTGAGAATCTTTGTCGGTCGCAACTCCCGCTTCGACCAGCGCTGGCACATCGAACCGAACCGGTGGTTCACCGGCAAAGGCGTCACCAGTCAGCAATGATTGAACCACTACGAATGCGAGCAAGGTGAACGTTCGCACAGGTCGTCCCCACCGCCAAGATCTCAGTTGAGCTTCCACCAAATCGTTAACCCAGGACAAAGCCGCCATGAGTAAACGAATGCGGGAGGCAAGAGATGCCTCGGGTGAATTCGGTCGATTCGCGAACTCGTGTTGGATTAGTGAATCTTTGCTGTTTGAAAGTTGGATGTTGGCTTGAAATTCGCCGCCAAATACTTCAGCCCGTTCGACTGCTCCGAATGGTCCGTACACGCTATCACCCTATGAAAGCAAACCTGTTCAGCGATCAACATCAGTGTCAACGCAACTGAATAAAGCGTGCTTCCATCCTGGATAGCGATGTCGGAGGACCAACCTCCGTGTTCCCGGACTCGTTTACGTCGCCGGCCACCGAAGGTTCAGACTTTTTTTCAGAAAATCTGATCTACGAACATGTCCCAATATCAAACAGTTCGTCCAGCTGATCGAAACTCTCGACAATGGGATAGCCGCCCGGATTTTCGAATGGTTTATTGCCGGGCCGCACACTCAGCGCGACCTGCATCCGAGCCTCGTTGGCCGCATCCAGCTCGGCGACAACATCGCTGACAAACAAAACACGATTTGCTGGCACCCCATAGTCCGATGCAATCATGTGGTAGCTGGTACGATCATGCTTAGGCCCGTAACTACGGTCGTAGTGCCGATTCAGATAGGGAAGCAGAGCTCCTTTGACCGTATGGCCAAAGAAAAGCTTTTGAGCTTGGATGCTTCCCGAGGAATAGATGCGAAGGTCAATTCCTGCCTTGTGCCAACGTTTGATCGCGGGTTCGACATCGTCGTACAAGTGAGCCACCATCGCTCCACTCTTGAAACCCGACTCCCAGATCATACCCTGTAATTTTTTCAAACCGGGCGCTTTGACATCCGAATCCATCAGTCGGTTGACGTTCTTCGAATGAGCGGCCTGTAGATCCTGCGGTGTGACGGTGTTATCGAATTCACTCAGCCAAGCTTCGGCTCCCTGATACTCGCCGTATTCGCTTAGCAGGACGGCAAGGGCCTCCTGCAAATCCGGCTCGCCCCAGTGCTCAGCCAGAAACGTATCCAGATGCTGGCGCACGTAAGGAAACATTGTGTCGTACACATAACTGATCGAAGAAGTCGTACCTTCGATGTCAAGTAGAATGCCGCGTAAACCAGGAATGGCATTTTCCTTTCAAATAAATCAACGGGTCGTTCAAAATTGTGGCCGTCTGACCACGAACAGGCGGGGCCCGATCAGCGGACAGCTCAAGCGACAAACATCGCAGAACTGATTACACCGTCGAGACTAAATATCGACGACACTGTCAAACTTCTTGCCGTGACCACCGTCCAGATAGCTGGGGCCCATGCACAAGGGAGAATAATCCTTGTGAGCGCTGTCTTCCATGTAGTGGGGCGTCCAACCGGTCATGTCCTCAAACAAACGAATGCAGCGAATGGTCTTGTCGCCGCACAAGTTGAACCAATGATGGGTTCCCTTGGGGACACTGATCAAATCGCCCGACTCGACCGTGATGCTGAATACGGGTGACGTTTCAGGATTGATGTGAAACACGCCGCTGCCGCGAACCGTAAAACGAACTTCGTCCTCGGTGTGCAGATGCTCTTTGTCGAACTTCTGCAGCATCTCATTCAGCCCCGGAGTCTCCGGCGTGACGTTAATCACGTCTGCGGTCACGAAACCGTGAGCCTGCTTGAGCCGCTCGATCTCGGGCGAATAAGCGTCAAGAATTTCTTCGTTGGTTGCCTCCGGACCGATACGTCCCTCGACATCCCATTGCTCGAAGTTGATCCCGAAAGGCGCGAGAAAAGCGCCGATCTCTTTGGGATCGCTGATGTCTTGATTGGTATCTGGAACGTGCACTCGAGCCATTGAAAATTCTCCTGCCTTAAAGTCTTCATCTCAGTCATACTCTCGATCTTAATCGGCTTCTCGCCTGCCGATCCTTTCCGCTAAGCGAAAGAACAGGGGCAGAGGGTTACGATCAAGAGCACGCTTGAGCACGGCTGAATTCTATCGAAAATCGACCTCGTTCGTCAGTCACTTTTTCACGGGCCAGCTCAACTTTCGGCCCTCACATTCGAATAAAAACTCATAAACTTCCACGTGACGGCGAGCTGCCGCAATGTCGCGTCCCCAAGTGTAAAGCCCGTGGTTTTTCATCAGAAACCCGTGCGTCATGCGGAAATCGGGATCAGCCAGACGAGCTCGAACTTCGTCGGCCAACGTTGCAATGTCTTGGGTGTTCTCAAAAATCGGAACGAGGTGAGTGGTTTCGTGAGTCGCGATTCCTTCGAGCCCTTTGAGCATTTCGTAACCCACGATCTCAATTCCGCCACGATCAAAATAGTGATCGGACAACAGCGTACCCCAGACGCTGTGAGTATGCAGAACGCTGCCGACATCAGGTAGCTCAGCCAACACCACGTGCAGCATCGTTTCGGCGGAAGACCTAGGTTGATCCGGTTCAATTGCCAGCCCGTCGGCTCCAACGTGAACAAAATCACCACGCCCAAGTCGCCCTTTGTCGTTTCCACTGGCGGTGATCAACAATTCGGGAGGCTCGTTGCTCAAAACAGCGCTGTAGTTGCTGCTGGTCCCGACCGACCACCCTCGCTGATGAAACAAACGTCCGCAGTCTCGCAACTGGTCGAGCGTTGCCTCGTGACCGTGGAGCGGATGACCGGACGGAAAAATTTCGTCGGACTGGTCGAGATCATGCATGTTCAGAAATCAGCTTTTCGTCGTTACAATTTGGCTGGAAAGTCGAGGCAGTTTAATGCTGGTCGCTACACGTTTCAACCAATCTTGGTTATCACCATGAGTCACTCTTCCCGCCAGCTCGATCCAGCACCACGACTACCGCCTCAATTGTTGTCGATGGCATGGTTTGCTTTTGTTGTTCTCGCAGCAGTTTACGGCTTGGCGGGGCGAACGATGACCGAGAAAACCTTGACCGCCCTAGCGACACCGATCGGGCTGGTCTGGTTGCTGCTAATTGGCATTGGCTGGTGGCTGTTGCGAATCGAACGGTACGGCACTGCGGCTGTTGTATTTCTCACATGGCTGGTTTTGACGTTGGGAGGAAACGCCTGGGTCGCCAACCATTTGATCGGTCAGCTCGAAGCTCCGTGGCGAGAAGTGGATGGAATCACGGGACCGGCATTCGATGTCGTCGTCGTGTTGGGCGGAGGCACCAGCGAGCGTGGCGCCGGGCGGGCTCAATTGGCCGCCGACGGCGAACGAGTCATCACGGCGGCTCGAATGTTTCACGCGGGGAAGACAGAGCAGATCCTTTGCACGGGAACTCAGTTCTGGCGAGCCGACGAAGCCGACCTTCATTTCCGCGAAGAAGCGGCTCAGATTCTTGACGGCCTTGGCATTCCTGCCGATCGGATCGAGCAGATCGAAGGCTCCAACACGACCCGAGAGATGCAGAACTTGCGATCGTGGATCGATCGCCAGCCTGATCCCGCCCTTC
Organism: uncultured Pirellulaceae bacterium; assembly: GCA_937928215.1. Classification (GTDB taxonomy): domain Bacteria; phylum Planctomycetota; class Planctomycetia; order Pirellulales; family Pirellulaceae; genus Mariniblastus. The sequence goes on from CALFWL010000126.1 coordinate 19,393, forward strand.
GCGTTGGCATCATCACGTCCGCGTATCATCTTTCGCGAGCCATGCGACTTGCGGCGGCCAACGGAATCGTGGCCGAACCCATTCCCGCAAACTTTTATTCAACAGAACTCGCATCGTCGCCGTCATGGGTCATTCCCAGTGCCGACAATTTGAAGAACACCGCGGCGGCAACGAAGGAATATCTTGCCGGTCTGATTGGGCGTTAAAAATTCCGACTGTTTCGTCCCTGAGTCGATCATTCCACTGCAAAGCGGCGCTGTTCAACTAGGTTCGATCAAGAATTCTTCTTCGCGAATTTTTCCTCCGCGAATTCGAAACGACCGATGCACCCGAGTCGGAAAGCGAGAACCGGAAACCGATGCCTACTTGGCGATGCTCGCCATGTTGCCGCTGTTCAAATTCTCAATCCAAGGATCCATATCTTCAAAGATGGCTCCGACTTTACCTTCAAACACGCGACCGGTCAGCAGGTCGGTCAGTTCGCCCGCGTGCTGCGGATGCTCTTTCATGAAGCCCGCAAAACTGAAGTCATTGTTGTAGAACGCTCGAACGAGCTTGCGAATGAGCGAAACGCCAGCCTCATACTCGCGAGTCCATTTGCCAAGTTGCTTCGCCGAAAGGTCGTTCTTGCCAAGCCCTTCCGCAACCGCTTCACCCGCTTTCATGCCAGACCAAAGAGCCAGATAAACGCCGGACGAATAGATCGGGTCGATGAATCCACCTGCGTCACCCACCAGCACCCAACCATCACCTGACTGCTGAGTCGTTCGATACGAAAACTCTTTGGCGACGTTGAAGCGGCCTTTGGAACCTTCCAACGCACACTGAGTCGCGTCACGAAGCCGCCGTTGAATACCGGGGCAATTCTTTACCTCAGTTTCGAAAGTCTGCTGAGGGCTGCCACCTCGCTTCAACAGAAATTCGTTGTCGCCAACAACGCCTACACTGACCGTTCCATCACCCAGCGGAATGTACCAGAACCACGCCTCCTTGCTTTCGGTGTGCAAAATGCAGGTGACTTCGGGGTTCTTTCCACCGGCCCGTTCCGCATTGTCAAAGTAACCCCAGATCGCTGACTTTTTCAAATCGTCGTAGTACTCTTTCAGTTTCAAACGACTTGCGATCAGCGACGACTGACCAGAAGCGTCGATCACAACCTTGGCCATAATCTCCTGCTCTTTGCCCTCAGCCGTTTGAACGGTAACTTTGTGCTGCCCCTTGGATTTGATCTCGATGTCCAGCACCCGAGTCTGATCGATGCACGTGGCTCCTCGGTTGTAGGCCGTGTCAAAAAGGAGCTTGTCAAGCTTGTCGCGTTGCACGTGCCAAGATTCATTGCTGGGGCGATCGTCGTGGTCGGCAAAAATGAAAGGCATCGATTCCTTGCCTCGACTGCTGACAAACTGGACTCCGTTCTTGCGGGTGAACCCCAATTGGTCCAGTTCATGCACGATCCCTAGTCGCTCGAAGATCCAATACGACTCGGGCATCAACGACTCACCCACATGGAAGCGAGGCAACTGATCACGCTCGATTAACAACGTCGAATATCCCTGTTCGGCAACTAACGCAGCCGACGCGCAGCCGCCCGGGCCAGCTCCCAGAACAACACAGTCATAACTTCGGTTGGCAATCATGGTCACTCGTCCTGTTTCATCGAAATTCAGCGGTGCGCGACTTGCGACTGACGTGGTATCCATGTCGCGACGCGGCGGAGCCTGATAGTCTATTCTTCAAAGGCGATCGTCGACAGCAACAATCGACGAGCATCTGCGACAAAGTGCCGCGAAATGACGACCTTTCTACTGATGATTCGAGTTAAATCGATTCAGAATGCAGTAGATGTCGTTGTCGACCCTGTAAAACCGTTGTCGGCACCGCGTGTTAACCTGAGCAGTTGCTCGGCATCAAACGCCGGGATTCAGTTTCATCTATCTCGCTTGAAAAACCGTTGATGAATCGTTTCTGTTCGCAGTCCCATTCGGTAACGTATTGATGTATTGATCCGCAACTCCCAACTCGATTTTATCCAATCACCATGCAGCGACAGCAAAAACAAACGACATCTCCCGCCTGCACGCGGACAAAATTCATACTCCGGCCAGGTCACTTGAGAATTCTGCTCATCTGGTTGCTGGTACTCTTTCCGGCGATGACGAGTGGCAAATGCGTCAACGCGCAAGCAAGTCCACAGGCGGACGAAACCGAACAACACGGCGCGCCATCGATCGAGCCCCGGCTTCTCACAAACGTTCGACAGTTAACCCTTGAGGGCAAGCGAAGCGGAGAAGGTTACTACAACGCAGACGGCAGCCTGATGGTCTTCCAAAGCGAGCGTCAGGCCGACAATCCGTTCTACCAGATTTACACATTAGATTTTGAAACCGGAGATATCGAGCGAACTTCTCCCGGCCACGGCAAGACGACGTGCGCTTGGATTCATCCCGACAACAATCGAGTCCTGTTCGCATCCACTCACAACGATCCCGAAGCAAGAGCCAAACAGAAAGCCGAACTTGAGTTTCGTGAATCCGGACAGACAAAGCGCTACTCATGGGATTACGATCCGACCTACGAGCTTTACTCATTCGACCGCACAACGGGCAAGTACCAACAGCTCACCAACGCCCAAGGTTACGACGCGGAAGGATCCTATTCCCCCGATGGAAAACTGATCGCGTTTGCTTCCAACCGAAATGGCTTCGCCCCCAATGCTTCGGACGACCAAGCGGCAGAATTCGCACGCGACCCATCTATCGCCATGGAGATCTATGTTGCCAACGCTGATGGCTCGAACGCACGGCAACTGACCGATGTGCACGGTTACGATGGTGGCCCATTCTTCAGCCCCGATGGTCAGCGAATCTGTTGGCGACGATTTTCACCCAACGGCCTGACCGCAGAAATCATGACCATGAACGTTGATGGGTCAGACCAGAAGCCAATCACTCGGATGAATGCCATGAGCTGGGCTCCGTTCTACCACCCATCGGGGAAGTACCTGATCTTCACTACAAACAAACATGGCTTTGGAAACTTTGAGCTGTATTTGGTGTCTGCTGATGGCAAAACGCCTCCCGTGCGAGTCACCGACACGGACGGCTTTGACGGCTTGGCCAGTTTTTCACCCGATGGCAAAACGTTGACGTGGACTTCGACTCGCAACGCTCGCAAACAGTCTCAGATCTACCTAGCCGACTGGAATCACGCCGCCGCCATGAAAATGCTGGCCGCCGACATCGAACAAGAGACCAAACCCGATGTATCCGATGCATCGAAGCGAGGAGTCGAGGCCGCCATTTCGGCTTCGAGCGGTTTCGATCAACGCGACATGATTCGCCACGTTGATTATTTATGCCGCAAGGAACTGGGAGGCCGCATGACGGGTAGCATCGGCGAACGGAAAGCAACCGCTTATGTTGCCGCCTACCTTGACCATTTAGGGCTGGAGCCTGCGGGGGAAAACGAATCTTGGTATCAAACGTTCGATTTCCCAGACGGGGCGAGGCTTGGCGAAGGCAACTCGCTGCAAATCCAACTCGGTTCAAAAAAGACGAATACGCCCGAGCAACTTACCGTCGATCGCGACTGGCGGCCTCTCACGTTCTCCGCCGACACAACGCTGGCAGACAAGTCGATCGTCTTCGCTGGCTACGGAATCGTTGCTCCAGAATCCGATGCTGAACCCGCATACGATTCCTACGGCGATATCGACGTGAAAGACAAATGGGTCATGGTCTTTCGCTTCGTTCCCGAGAACGTCACCCCTCAACGACGGCAGCACCTACAGTTTCACGCGGGGTTGCGCAAAAAAGCGTTCTATGCCCGTCAACGCGGAGCCATCGGCATGATCGTGGTCAGTGGCCTGACATCTCAAGTGCGTAAGCAACTGGTACCGCTACAAAACGATTTCTCGCCCAGCGGATCGAGTCTTGCTGCGATCAGCGTTACCGATGCGGTCGCGCAATCAATCCTTGAGGGAAACGATAAAGATCTGAAAGCGTTACAGGTCTCGCTGGATGATGGAAACGCCCAACCAGGGTTCGTGATCCAGAACGTTCGAATGACCTCAGGCATCAACGTGATTCAAAAAACAGGCACCGGTCGCAACGTGTTGGGACGCTTGCTGGCCGGAGACAAACCTTCCACCGATGCGATCATCGTCGGTGCCCATATCGATCACCTCGGATCAGGCAAAACCGGCAGCAGCCTGGCCAACGAATCAGAGCAGGACAGGGTACATGTTGGAGCCGACGACAACGCATCGGGTGTCGCCGCAATGCTGGAAATTGCCGAGTACGTGGCCGCTCAGAAAAAGATCGGTAAGCTGAAACTGAAACGAGACATCATTTTCGCCGCTTGGTCCGGTGAAGAACTGGGCCTGCACGG
>CALFWL010000127.1 GCA_937928215.1 uncultured Pirellulaceae bacterium
GGGAACTCCAACTGGGCGAGAAATCATTCATGGATGTCGGTGTCGGTGACCTTCAGCGCGATAGTGGCTACCTGGTAATCGATTCGGTGGTGGAATTCGATGATGCGCCGCGTCGAAGATGGTTTAACGTCACGTCCTCACTTCGCGACGCAATCATTTGGCAGGTGATTCACTTGGCGGGTTATCCATTGCCTGAGGATTTACGAATTCTGTCTTTTGGAGCCAGTTTGTCCAACGCGAAACGCCTGCAAGCGTCAGGCTTTGTCGATATCGGCGTGCCGATGAAGGACTACGGATATCCGCTGTTCGAGCTGGCACGAGACAACAGCGACCTTGACGATGTTTACACTCGGTGCGAATCTGGAGTGCGATTCGCTAATTTGCTTGGACGCGTATTGGCCGAAAGTGTCACCCAGAACATGGGAATTCGCGCCAAGCGAGCGGGAATCATGGGAACCATGCAGTTGCTGCAAAATCTCAGCCATTTTCGACAGCAACGAGACGCGAGCTAATTAGGTGGTGAAATGCGCCGGTGTCGAGTACTCAAATCCGTCATTTCTTGGTGATTGCTAAGTTCGTCTTTCGCACTTTTTCATAATCGCGCTACGCGAAGGCTGTTTTTTTGGGGAATCGTCGACGCTTGCCTCGAAATTTGCAGATCAGAAATCGCGAAAAACGCGAGTAAAATCAATTTCTGCGAAAGTCGAACTGAGACGTCGTCGATTTTGTAATCCTCCTTCCGAGACCATCCTGATGCCTGATCGTGAAGATTTGATGATTGTTTCACTGAGTGTTTTCATTGCAGCGTTGGGACTGGGAGAGCAGGCAATTGCACAACCGCCCATTGAGCAGCGTAACCAACGGCCGAATGTTGTCGTCATCATGGCCGACGATTTGGGTTACGGTGATGTCTCGTGTTATGGCGCTACCGCGATTGCGACGCCAAACATTGATCGCTTGGCCGGCGAAGGAATTCGATTCACTCAGGGGTACTGTTCGGCATCGACCTGCACGCCGACTCGCTATTCGTTTCTGACGGGCAACTATGCGTTTCGCACCAAGGGAACCGGAATCGCTCCTCCCAATTCGCCGGCGATCATCAAACCAGGCACCGAAACCATTGCCAGCCTGCTGCAACGTGAGGGATACGCAACCGCCGTCATTGGAAAATGGCACCTTGGGCTCGGGGATGAAAAAGGCCCCAACTGGAACCATGAACTCAAACCAGGCCCGCTTGAAATCGGGTTTGATTCATGCTTTTTGCTGCCGACAACCAATGACCGAGTCCCTCAGGTTTACCTGCAAAACCATCGAGTATTGAACCTTGATCCAGTTGACCCGTTGTGGGTTGGCGACAAAATTCCTTCGGCCAATCACCCGACTGGGATTACTCATCGTGAAACCTTGAAAATGGATTGGTCTCACGGTCACAACTCGACCATTCACAACGGCATCAGTCGAATTGGATTTTACACCGGAGGCCATGCCGCACGCTTTCGTGATGAAGATCTTGCGGATAAGTGGGTTGAAAAGTCGCGTGAGTTCTTGACCGCGAACAAGGACGAGCCGTTTTTCCTGTTCTTTGCTTCTCACGATGTGCATGTGCCGAGGATGCCCCACGAGCGTTTTCAGGGGAAGTCGAAGCTGGGATTTCGAGGCGATTCGATTCTACAGCTTGATTGGTGTGTCGGCGAATTGATGAAGACGCTGGATGAATTGAAACTTGCGGAAAATACGCTGGTTGTTTTTTGCAGCGACAACGGTCCGGTCATGGACGACGGCTATCAAGATGGAGCCCTCGAAAAAGTGGGCTCACATCGATCCGCCGGGCACTACACCGGAGGCAAATACAGCGTCTACGAAGGAGGCACGCGGACCCCTTTTATCACTCGATGGAAAGGGAGGATCCAGCCGAGCGAAAGCGATCAAATTGTGTGTACGATTGATCTCCCGACCAGCGTGGCTCAGTTGGTGGGCGCACCCGTTCCAGACACGGCTTTCACGGACAGCCTAGAGGTGCTTGGTGCGCTGCTTGGCGAGCGGGATGCCAGCGGGCGCGACCATCTGGTCGTTCAAGACAATGGGAACACGGGATCTTTGGCTTTGCGATCAGGCGACTGGAAGCTGCATCGGTACGACCAGAACAAGTCGCTGAACGTGGTTGTCGAACAGAAACTGAAGCGAGTGGAGATGCCTGCCGTCCAGTTGTTCAACATAGTGGATGATCCAGCCGAGCAAAACAACTTGCTCGCTGAGCATCCGGAAGTCGTCCAACGTTTGCAGCAGCAGTTGACGGAAATCCTCGACGCCGGAAGAACTCGACCTCTCCCCTCGGCCGCGACTGCGCCCGTTGAATAGCGATTGAATGGTTCAACCTCCGGTGGTCAATTTTCGTATTCAACTCAACCTTCATACCTGCGGAGAGGCAGATCTCCGAATTAGCTTCAGGATTGAAAGCTGAACTCACCATCCGAAAAACCGATGCTCATTCGCTGTCGCTCGGTTGGTTTGCCAAGCTTCAACAATTCGGTCGCTAACGGATTGGTCAATCGCTGTTGGATGACTCGCTTGAGCGGTCTCGCGCCGTATTGGGGTTCATAGCCTTCGTCAGCGATTGCGTCCAATGCGGCATCGGTTACTTCGATCGTCCAGCCTTGCTGCTCCAGCCGATCTTGGAGCAGCTTGATCTGCAAACCGACGATGTGGCGGACTTGCTCACGTCCAAGTGTTCGGAAAACGATCTTCTCATCGATTCTATTCAGTAGTTCGGGTGTGAATCGAGCACGCAGCGCCTGCTCGACCGCGTCTTGCATTTCTTCATCGGTCCCATCTTCTTCGGCGATCTTTTGGATCAAAGAGCTGCCGACATTGCTGGTCATCACAATGATCGTGTTGGTAAAGTCGATTGTGTGACCGTGATTGTCGGTCAATCGACCGTCGTCCAGAACTTGAAGCAGAATATTGTAAACGTCATCGTGAGCTTTTTCGATTTCGTCAAGCAGGATGACACTGTACGGTCGACGTCGAACGGCTTCGGTTAGTTTGCCGCCTTCGTCGAAACCAACGTATCCGGGAGGCGCTCCGATCAAGCGGCTGACGCTGTGTCGTTCCATGAATTCGCTCATGTCGATTCGAATCATCGCGCTGTCATCATCAAACATGACTTCGGCCAAAGCTTTGCACAGTTCCGTCTTGCCGACGCCTGTCGGGCCAAGGAACAGAAACGATCCGATGGGGCGGTTGGGATCCTGCAATCCGCTGCGGCTGCGCCGAACGGCGTTGCTGACGGCGGAAACGGCTTCGTCTTGCCCAATGACTCGCAGATGTAAACGCTCTTCCATTACCAGCAACTTGGCACGTTCAGTTTCCAGCATTCGGGAAACCGGAACACCCGTCCACGCGCTGACGATTTCGGCGATCTCGTCCTCGGTTACCTGCTCACTGAGCAAGCGTTTCCGGTCAGAGGACTCAGACGCCTCGCTGACTTTCTCATTCTCGTGAGCCTCTGATTTTTCGATCTGAGTCAGCAGTTCTTTCCGGCGAGTGTCCACTTCGTAGAGTTTGCGATAATCGTCTTCATCAACTGGCTGACCGGACGACTGCTTGGATTTGATCTCCGTATCCAGCTGTTCGAATTGTCGTTCGACCGCCGCTAGATCTTCACGTACCTTGCGGACATCAGTCATGCCAAGCTTTTCGGCCTCCCATTGTTCGCGGAGGCTCGCAAGTTCGCGCCGCTTTTCTGCCATTTCGGTTTGAACGGATTCAAGGCGGCTTTGCACACTTTCGTCCTGTTCGTCGGCCAGTTGTCGAGCCGCAAGTTCCAGTTGAGTCAGTCGGCGTTGAACGATGTCGATTTCTTCAGGCACGCTGTCCAGTTCCATCGCCAGACGTGAGGCGGCTTCGTCGACCAGATCGATCGCTTTGTCCGGGAGGAATCGGTCGGTAATGTATCGATTGGAAAGTTGAGCCGCAGCGACCAGTGCGGCGTCCTTGATTTGGACACCATGATGCGTTTCGTAGCGTTGCTTCAAACCTCGCAAGATCGAGATCGTGTCATCGACGGTCGGTTCGCCTACGTACACCGGCTGGAAGCGTCGCTCCAACGCTGCATCTTTTTCGATGTACTTGCGGTATTCGTCCAACGTCGTGGCACCGATGCAGTGAAGCTCACCGCGAGCGAGGGCGGGCTTGAGCAGGTTGGCGGCATCGTTGCCTCCTTCTGCCGCACCGGCTCCGACGACGGTGTGAAGTTCATCGATGAACAGAATGATATTGCCGGCAGCTGCCGTGACCTCGCGTAGCACCGATTTGAGTCGGTCTTCGAACTCGCCTCGGAATTTGGCTCCGGCGATCAACGCTCCCATGTCCAACGCCATCACCTTCTTCTGACGCAGGCTCTGAGGCACGTCGTTGTGGACAATGCGCAACGCAAGACCTTCAGCGATCGCAGTTTTTCCGACGCCCGGCTGGCCAATCAGGACCGGGTTGTTCTTGTTGCGGCGAGACAGAACCTGGATCACTCGGCGGATCTCGTCGTCGCGACCGATGACGGGGTCAAGCTTGCCTTGCTGAGCCATATCAACCAGATCGATGCAGTACTTTTCGAGCGATTCGTATTTCGCCTCCGGATTTTCGTCAGTCACTCGCGCGGACCCGCGAACCTGTTTAATCGCGTCGATCAATGTCGGTTCATCGACCGCGTTCATGTCTAGGATTCGTTTCACGGACGAATCAACTTTTGCGAGGGCAAGCATCAGGTGCTCGGTCGAAACGTACTCGTCCTGCATCGTCGTCGCGATTTCAGCTGCGGTCTGCAGGACCGATTGTAGTTCGCGGCTGGGTGTCGGTGAGTTTGAGCCTGTGGAGCTGGGCGAGCGACCGAGTTCCGAGCTGACGATATCGATGAGTTGCTCGGTCGGGACGTTGATTTTTTTCAGCAGTGACGGAACGATTCCATCGGATTGATTCAGCAGGCTGTCGAGTAAATGAAGGGGCTGAATTTCCGGATGGCCCTTCCCCGCAGCCAGAGACTGTGCGTTGGCAACCGCCTCGCGACCTTTAGAAGTCAGTTTTTCAAATTGAAATGACATGGGTGTCTCCCGTTTGAATGTCCGCGCAGCAGCGAACGGTTTATGTGCCGCACGCGTGGGAGCGGCGAAATGTTTTCGTCGTCGAATGAGGAAACCGCAGGGGGGGCGGATCCGTCAGAGCCACCGTGCTAGGTCCGGGAGGTCCGAGCCTAATTATTGGAAAGCGTTTTATATGACGGGGGCGGACGGAGCTTCCTCGCCCGGTTATTCGTGCGGGCGGTTGCTGGGGGCGGACGGAGCCTTCCTCGCCCCATTTTGGAACTGGTGCGGACGGAGCCTTACCCTCCCGATTTTGGTTCGGGCGGAGTCTCAGGCTTCCGAGTTACGCATTATTCGTCTTTGACTTCGAATTCGGCGTCGATGGCGTCATCGTCACCCGAACCAGCGGTTGCTCCAGCGGTGGCGGCTTCAGGTGTCGCTGCCGCATCGCCTTCCGATTCGGCACTTTCATACATCGCCTTACTGAGTGCGTGCGAAGCCTGTTCGAGTTCGCTGACTGCTGACTTGATCGCGTCCACATCGTCCGTTTCGTTCGCTTCACGAACTTTCTTGATCGCGGCTTCCAAAGGTTCTTTGTCACTGTCCTGCAGTTTTTCTGCATGTTCAGCGATCATTTTCTCCATCTGGTAACACATGGTCTCGCCTTGATTCCGCGCGGTGACCAGTTCGAACTGCTTGCGATCCTCTTCCGCATTCATTTCAGCGTCGGCCTGCATCTGCTTGATTTCCTCTTCGGAAAGGCCAGATGATTCCTTGATCTCAACGTTGGCTTCTTTGCCCGTGCCAAGATCTTTGGCGGTGACATTCAGAATGCCGTTTTGATCAATGTCGAACTTGACTTCAATCTGAGGCACTCCTCGCGGAGCCGGAGGCAACCCGGTCAGGTCAAACTTACCCAGCAACCGGTTGTTACTGGCCATCTTGCGTTCGCCCTGATGTACCTGAATCGTGACGGCGGTTTGGTTGTCGGCGGCAGTGCTGAACGTTTGTTTCTTCTCGGTCGGAATTGTTGTGTTACGCTCGACCAACGCGGTCATCACGCCACCTTCGGTTTCGATACCAAGCGTCAGCGGAGTCACGTCCAGCAGCAGAACATCCTTGCGATCGCCAGCCAATACCGAGCCTTGAATGGCCGCACCGACGGCAACAACTTCGTCCGGGTTAACGCCTTGGTGAGGGTCTTTCCCGAAGATGCTCTTAACCGCTTCGCGTACTTTGGGGACTCGTGTTGAGCCACCTACAAGAACAATTTCATCGATGTCCGAAGGAGAAAGTTTGGCGTCCTTGAGTGCCTGCTTGACCGGAATCTTGCAGCGTTCAACCAAAGCGTCGATCAGTTCCTCGAACTTCGCACGCGTGATGTTCATTTGAAGGTGCTTGGGCCCCGAGGCGTCGGCCGTGATGAATGGCAGGTTGATGTCGGAAGCTTGAGCCGAGCTTAATTCCTTTTTGGCTTTTTCGCACGCTTCTTGCAAACGCTGTAGCGCCATGGTGTCGTCGCGAAGATCGACTCCGTTTGATTTCTTGAACTCGTCAGCCACGTAGTTGATCAGAACTTCGTCAAAATCGTCGCCGCCCAGATGAGTGTCTCCGCTGGTGCTGATGACTTCGAAGACCTTCATGCCGTCGTCATCGTTCAGTTCCAGAACGGAAACGTCAAAGGTGCCTCCACCCAAGTCAAAGACGACGATCTTCTGCTCCTTTTGGCCTTTGTCCAAACCGTAAGCCATCGCGGCGGCGGTCGGTTCGTTGATGATGCGAGCGACCTCCAAACCAGCGATCTGGCCGGCGTCTTTGGTCGCCTGACGTTGAGCATCATTGAAGTAGGCCGGAACGGTGATGACGGCCTTGTTGACCTTATGTCCGAGGTAAGATTCGGCGGCTTCTTTCAGTTTGCGAAGAGTCTTCGCCGAGATTTCCTGAGGCGTGTACTCTTCGTCTCCGACCCCGATTTTTACGTATTCGTCGGCTGCACCTTTTACCTGGTAAGGGACCATTTTCTCTTCTGAGGCGACCTCGTTGTGCCGGCGTCCCATGAAACGCTTGGCCGAATAAACGGTGCGAGTCGGATTGGTCACTCGTTGGTTGCGAGCAGGAGCACCAACGATGGTGTCGCCCGAGTCGGTGAAAGCGACGACCGACGGAGTGGTACGTTCACCTTCCTGGTTCGGGATCACCGTGGGCTCGCTACCGTCCATGACGGCAACCACCGAGTTGGTTGTACCAAGATCAATGCCGATAATTTTTTCACCTTGAGCCACGATTGCTCTCCTGTTTTATATACTGCTGATTTTGAGGGTCACGCTGACGCGGAATCACGTCGTTTCAAATTTCCACAGGCCCGCCTGTCTGACAGCCGCCTTGCGACAGGACTCCTTTTGCAAATGCGATGTGTTGCAAAGGTCGTGCCAATCGTTGGCAACGTGTCCTAGCGAGGGAATTCCCGGAAAACACCCGCTTACAGCCTCGGAGAGACGCCCAGCGCTGCTCCGAAGCTGCCAATTTGGCACGGGGCGTCAACTTACGGGTCAAGCCGCAGTAACAAGAGGCGGCCAAGGTCCGGGGTTAGATCCTAGGATCTGCGAGAAGGAACCCAAGCGGAAAGTCGGGTTAAATGGAAGCGAGCCGAAAGAGAAATGACTCCGGCCAAGACAATTCGGGCCGAAGTCATCGATTGGTCTGCGTCGGGTCAGATTACTTCTTGTTGTCCCGCTTCAAGCCGGCTCGTTCGAGCAATGACTCGTTGAGAATTTCTTCGATCTGATCATCTTGAGGAGGAGTCCCGTAGGCTCCAAGATCGGCCGGATCATAGTTAAGTTCGTACTGATGTTTGGCAATCGTAACAATTACCGAGGGATCGATTCGTTTGCGGAAGTTGGGCATCAATTTCTTGCCAGCCACTTTCACGCCGTTTCGAGAACGTAAGTCCTTGATGAACCAGTATCCTTCTTCGATTTCCATCAGGCAGTGGTAGCCGGATACATTGCCAAAATCCAGCACGATATCATTTCCGTCGCGGCGACCAACACGTAGTCGTTTTTTCAGAAGCGGAATGGGATCGCCGCCTCCCAGCGGGACAAGTTCGCCAAACATGGTGATTTCACTTTCAACGAGATTAAGCTAAAAATATGAATTCGCGGTCGAGTGGTGAATATAGGTCCGAATAGGTCCAAGAAACTCGACTAATCGTATAATTTACGCCTGCGGTGTTATGTCGTCAAACAAATTTGCTGCCGAACACCGCTCTCAGCTCGACTGGCGAGCCCAAGGGTTGCGTTATTTCGGATATAGTTATTATCTGAAGCAGCTTTTCGGGCATCGAGTCCAGCGAGTCAGCCTGGATGCCGGTTTTACTTGCCCTAACGTGGACGGGACAGTTGCTTTGGGGGGGTGTACGTTTTGCGATAACCGTAGTTTCAGCCCCAGTCGCCGGTTGCCCAGAATCAATATTTTGGATCAGTTGGAGGAAGGGATTTCCCGGCTGAAGCGGCGGTACAAGTGCGACCACTTCATGGCGTACTTTCAGCCAGCAACCAACACTTACGCCCCGGTGGATGTTTTGCGTCCGCTGTTCGAGCAAGCAATTCATCATCCCGATGTGGTCGCGTTGGCGATCGGAACGCGGCAAGATTGCGTACCCGACGATGTGCTGGACCTGCTGGAGGAACTGGGGCAGCAAGTTCCTCTGACGGTCGAGTACGGACTTCAGACGATTCACGACAAATCGCTGGAGTGGATGAATCGCGGGCACTTGTACGACTCGTTCGAAGACGCGATGGAACGTAGCGTCGGTCGAGGCTTCGAGCTGTGTGCCCACATCATGCTGGGTTTGCCTGGCGAGACGCACGAGGACATGATGGCGACGGCTCGGGTGGTTGCGAATTCGGATCTGGACGCTGTGAAAATTCATAACCTGTACGCGGTTGAAAACACTCCGATGGCGGCTCAGGTTCGAAGTGGCGAAGTCGTGCTGATGGAACGGGACGAGTACGTTTCGACGTTGGTCGATTTTCTGGAGTTGTTGCCACCAACGATGGTCGTCGAGCGAATCAGCGGTGAGGCGCCCGGCGACTTCTTCATCGGGCCCCAGTGGTGTCTTGATAAACAGGGCGTCTTGCGAGCGGTCAACGACGAGTTCGAGCGGCGGGATTCGTGGCAAGGGAGCCGATTTGGGGAACCGTTGATCGAAGGGTGCAGGAAAACGTGAGATTAACCGAGGCAGTCTGCGTGTGTCGTTCGATTGACTGACTGAAAGAGTGGTTTCGATCGCCGTGGAGGAATCGGTTTGCGGACGCAAACGGAGTGGCCAGCGGCGGTTACCGTTAAAGCATTAAAGTTTTCCGCCGATGCATCCGAATCATGTTGTACCGGTTATCCGTAGATGGTGTGCTGCCGACTATTTGTTGTAATTTTTGCAGCTTGCCAACGCTACTTGACCGTTAAATTCCATTCGCTTATTGTTTGGATGATCTGGTCAGCAATTGACCGGTTTTTGCGCAAGTTCGACAAGTGGTTGAACAGGATTGTTGATTAGTCAATCGGCAATAATGTGAAATTTAGGGCGTCGTGGCCAAGTGGCTAAGGCAGCGGATTGCAAATCCGCCATCGCGGGTTCGACTCCCGCCGACGCCTCTCTTAATCAACGAAGATAAATCGCGACTCAGCGTGGTCTGGGTCGCGATTTTTTCTTTGGTGTCTTGTTTCAGGCCGCTCATTGGCTGATTTCGATCGCTGAAGATGTTGTTTCAGCTTGTAGGCCGCTGCCGGTGAGAATTTGATCAACTAATTCGTCGAGTGAGACCTGACGGCATTCGATTTCGACTTGTTGATCAAGCGTGCTGCGAAACGTTGGATCAAACATCAGTTCCCGTCCCGTCTGCGCGGCAATCGCGGTGAGGATCTGCACGCGAGTTGCGGATGTCTTCAGCGTGAAGCGGACGTTGGCTGAGTCTGGTCTGCCGATTCGGTTCTGTTGAATCAGAAACGCTTTTGCGGCATACAGTTGGTCAATTTTTCCTGTCATGCGGACGGTATCGCGAGACAACCGGAACTTGAGTTCCGGAAAATTTTCTTGCAGTTTCTGCTTCAGGTCATCTTCATGGCTGGCGTCAATTGGGCTGCGCACGTATTCGATTTTTCCGCGACTGGGGCGTTGGATTTTACGAAGCTCCAATATCTTTCCACTCGATCGAACCGTTGGCCATTGCTCGAAACCGACGGCGATCATTGCCACCTGTTGGATTGGAGTCAGTGGCGGCAATGAACCACTGTCCCACAGGTCGTGATGAATTCGCTCCATTCCGATGATCTTGAAATTGCCGTTGTCAGCAATCGATTTCATCAATTCTTGCGGACAAGAAAGCTCGTTCCATTTCAAAGCGGTTGCTGGCGCATGACTCGCTGGGGCACGGCTTGGTTTGGAAAGATCATCCCAAATGACAGGCAAGGTCTGGGCGGTCACCAACGGTCCGAAATAGATCAGATCGTCAACCTGACAGACACCGATCCCAAGTTCGTTGGCAAGCTCCAATAACAGCTGCTCGATGGTGACATTGATTCGTCTTAGGTCGACTTTCGCATTCGGATCGATGCGACGATCGATGAATACGGCAAACTGCTTGTTCGCGGCGAAAGCTTTCAACCGGTCTGCCAACGGCGCTTGAGTCCAGGAGACGGAAACGGGGCTATTCAAACGCCGATGCAACGCTTTCCCGGTCAGACAGCGATCGTTGTGGGAGCGTTTGCCGATGGCGTCCTGCCCAATCGCATCATTGGGCGCCGCAATCCATACGGCTGTAGCGCTGATTATGATGAAAAACCGGGTCATAGCCGCAAGGTGGAAGGTCGCGGCATTGGCAGGGCTCCACAGGGTTGGGCGTGCAGATTGGTTCAACAATACGGGCAGTCTCCAAGCCGATTTCGGGCTGTTGCCGATCGCTATCAGATTCTCCATTCCCTATATCCGTTAAGGTTTGGTGTTGCTGGCACCCAATCGAACAAAAATACTTGCTGAGCGTTTGAGTTTACTCGAATCATCGTTGTTGGTCGGCTAGGTGGCAACTAGACTGGCTTGCCGAGCGGCTACGTGTGTCGCGTTTACCCTGTCAGGAGTTTGGAAATACATGTCGGAAGAATTTATCCGATATCCGATGTTGGAGATTTTTTACCAGCAATACCTGACCAGCGAGCATTCGGCTGATTTTATTCAGTCGGTTTCCAGTCGCTATACCGTTGGGGCGTTGGAGCGTTTGGCTCGTCATGGTCAATGCATGTCGAGGAGAGCGGCTGTCTTGGCACTCGGTTTTCTGGGGGACTTTCGCTGTAACGAGACATTGGGCCGAGCCCTAGTCGATGATGATCGTTGCGTTCGCATGTTGGCCGATCACGGCATGAGAGAAATCTGGCCACGCCAAGGCAGTCCAGGTCAGCGTAGTGGTGTCCGGCGCCTGTATCGTTTGAATGCTGTCAATCGAACCGACGAGGCGATTGATCTGGCCAGTAGCTTGATTTGTGAAAATCATGAGCTTGGCGAAGCTTGGAACCAGCGAGCGATCGCGTTCTGTTTCGAAGGTGATTTCCGTGGCGCGATTGAGGACTGCAAAGAATCGCTCAACTGCAACCGATTCCATTTCCCTGCGGCGATGGGGTTAGGACACTGCTGTCTTCAACTGGACGACCCGATTTCCGCGTTGGAAGGTTTTCGACTGGCGTTGCGGATCAACCCGGACTTGGAAGGCGTGCGGAGTCAGGTTCACCATCTTGAGCGAACGCTGGAAGATATCTGACACTTGCCCAGCAGCAACTGCCAAATTTGAGTTCATTTCGCTCGAGTAAAATCGGCGCTCAATCATTTTCACCCGGCAGTTTATTGATTTGCGAGTGCTGAGTTCCCCGCGGCGTTAGACGATCGCCCTGCCAGCATTCTGGGCGGGTGCAAGATTGCGTTTTGAAATCCGGCCGGAATGGCCAAGTTCCGTGATCTTGTACTGAATTTCATGGGCGCGTCAGCCTTGTGACACGTCTTGAATGAAATTCACTGGTCCAATCTGCTACGATGCGTTTGTTGAATCGAACGGTGTCAAGGAATCATTCTTTTGCTGAAGGACTCACACGTGCGTGGTTTGCTTTTTGTTATCGCGATGTTGCTTGGGTTATTGGCTGGCACGACCAGCGCGATTGCTGCCCAAGAATCTGATTTGAAAGAAGCTGCGATGCCGGTCGCTTTGCCGAAACTCGGGGCACCTTTGACGGCGGATCAAGTGTCGGCGTTCGCGAAACTGGCGTTGGCCAATATTCACACCCAGTACCCTAACAAGCCGGGCAACGTGGTTTGGGATGAAGCTTCGGTGCGGACGCCTCGTCAGATGCATCCTGCATTTTACGGCTGCTTTGATTGGCACAGCAGCGTGCACGGTCATTGGATGCTGGTCCGTTTGCTCAAAGATTATCCCGATCATCCGATGCAGGCAGAAATACGTCAGAAGCTGGCTGAGAATCTGACCGCAGAGAATTTGCAGAAAGAGACCGCTCATTTTCGCGAAGAACATAACAAGCGATTTGAGCGAATGTACGGTTGGGCGTGGTTTTTGCGATTGGCGGCCGAACTGGAGACATGGGACGATCAACAAGGTGAGCAGTGGCGTGAATCGGTCAGGCCGCTTGAAGACTTGCTTGTTGAGTACATCCAAGACTATCTGCCAAAATTGACTTGGCCAATTCGCACAGGCGTTCATCCGGACCTCGCTTTCGCGCTTGCGCAGGAACTTGACTACGCGCGCGTCGTGGGTAACGAAAGCCTCGCGGAACTGATTCAACGTCGAGCCAAAGACTACTATCTTGGTGACACGGGCTATCCGACCAAGTATGAACCGTCGGGGCAGGATTTTTTCTCATCCTGTTTGAACGAAGCAGATCTGATGCGTCGAGTGCTGAGTCGTGACGAATTCGTTCGCTGGTTCGACGAGTATTTGCCGGGATTGGAGCGAGGCGAAGGGGGGAACCTGTTGACTCCTGTGAACGTTAGCGATGTGACGGACGGCTACATTGTCCATTTGGCCGGTCTGAATCTTTCACGCGCCTGGTGTATGAGAGGAATCTCGTCTGCGATGCCTGAAGACGATGCACGTGTGGCATTGCTGGACGCGGCTGCTGCGGATCATGCGGAAAAGGGCTTTGGATACGTGTTCAGTGGTCACTACGAGGGCGATCACTGGCTGGCAACCTTTGCGATCTATCTACAGGCTGGGGTTGGTGCTGAATAGGCACTCGCCCAACAATAACCGCCAGAATCGGTTTCATTTCGCTCGCGTAAAATCGACGTTGAATCATTTTCATCGGGTGACTTGTTGATTCCCGAGCGCGAAGTCGATGGAACAGAACTTTTCGGCGGCACGGGGTTTCATTAGCTGCCCGAAACCGATCCGTTGACCATCAGCACGGTATCAATCACGGATTTCCGTTCCTATAATCGGATCTTTCGTCGGCCAACCATGCCGATTGGTGCGGGTCAATTCTCAGCTTTTCTGGAAAGAGTTATCTCCATGTCACGTTTGATTGTCGTTCCGACTGGCTCCTTGCTTGTCGCACTGTTTCTGTTGTCGTGCGGCGTCGTCCAGGTGACCGCTCAAGTTCCCGATGCTGCTGCTCCCGACACTGCTGCTGTAAACGATGATGCAGATCCGGCATCGCCTCAAATTCCGACCGCGACAGTCGGAGAGGAACCGGATCCGGCGACGCTGGCCGCGAAGGCCAATTACATTCTGGGATTTAATACCGCTCGCAGGCTAGTGTCCGATCTCTCCCGACAGGGAGTCGATGTCGATCAGGAGCAGATATTGATTGGGATTCAGGATGCAATGAGTGGCAAGGAGATCGGGTACTCCACGGACGAGATTCGTTCGATTTTCACGGCATACCAAAAACGGGTACAAAAGCAGCAGATGGAGAAAATGGAAAAGGCTGCTGCCGAGAATCGTGTGGCAGGCGATGCCTTTCGAAAAGAGAACGGAGCAAAGGAGGGAGTCAAAGAAACCGACAGCGGGATCCAGTACGAGATATTGGCCGCAGGCGAGGGAGAGAATCTCGATCCGTCCGAAACAGTTTTGGTCGACTACACTGGCAAATTTATTGATGGGAGAGTGTTTGATACTTCGCTGAAACCGAAAGGCGGCATGCCACCGGCGCCGATGCCGATGGCAGTGTCCGGGGCACGCGTAATTCCCGCGTTCGCCGAAATTTTGCCGATGATGAAAGTCGGCAGCAAATGGCGTCTGTGCATTCCTCCGGAACTTGCTTACCAGGTTCGCGGTTCCGGTCCAATCGGCCCCAACGAGACGCTTATTTTTGAAATCGACATCAAGGAAAAAGTCGAGCAGGAAAGTAAGTAAGTAGGATCAGCGGACTGGCTGATTCGACCGGCCAACAGGCGATCGAGGTGATCTTACAGCACTTCGATCGCTTTTTCGTTTTTGGCACCACTGGGCACGATCAGACCTGCTCGCGATTTGTTTAGATTCACGTAGGCGATGATGAGACGATGTCGGACGCTTCTCCCGTGAGAAAAATTGAATCCGTGTACGAAGATCCGTTGTCGGTGATCTGGTTGAATCTGGCACAACAGCTGGGCATCACCGTGCATCGTGACGATCAGGTTTTCGCAGCTTGGGATGGGAATGGAACGTTGACCATTGGGGACGATGCGACGCTGGATCCGGATGACTCGTTGGCTCAAATGATTTTTCACGAATTGTGCCATGCGTTGACCGAAGGTGGGCCGGCTTTGTCGTTACCTGATTGGGGGCTGGAAAATGATCGCCCTGATCACGTTGTTCGTGAACACGCCTGTCTTCATTTGCAAGCTGCGTTGGCGGGTAAGTATGGTCTCCGTGAGTTTTTCGCAACGACGACGGATTTTCGAGAGTATTATGATCGACTTCCCGCTGATCCGATCTATGACGACCCGGAATCGATATCAAGTGAGGTAGAAATGATTGCTCGGGATGCTTGGCGACGTGCAACCGAAGGGCCGTGGGCGAAATCGCTCGCGTCGGCGTTGCAGAGCACTTCCGAAATCGCAAACATTGTTAATGCCTTCGCAGGTAGTCAATCGCTCTGGAGTAAGACGCAGCGATGAAAATTCTCACGATCGAAACAACCTGTGATGAGACCGCTGCTGCGGTGGTGACGGGAGATCTAGAAGTACTGGGCAGCGTGGTGGCGTCTCAGGACAAGCTGCACGAAGCGTTTCAGGGCGTCGTCCCCGAAATCGCCGCGCGGGCTCATGTCGAGCGTATTCTGCCGGTGATTGATCAAGCGTTGCAGAACTCCGGCGTGGCACTGGATAAGCTTGATGCGATCGCGGTCGCGAACACGCCCGGACTTTCGGGTTCTCTGTTGGTGGGCGTGACGGCGGCGAAGACGCTTTGTCTGGCGGCATCAAAGCCATTGATTGCGATCAATCATTTGCACGCTCACGTGTTTGCCTGTCAGTTGGCGACAAAGGAGCCGATTTTCCCGTGTATCGGCTTCATCGTCAGCGGCGGCCATACTCACTTGTACCGATATGAAACTCCGTTAGATGGCACCTATCTGGGTGGAACGATTGATGACGCGGCAGGAGAAGCATTCGATAAAGTCGCCAGCATGTTGGGTCTGCCTTACCCCGGCGGGCCTCACGTATCCAAGGTTGCATTGGACGGAGATCCGAAGGCGTTCAAGTTTCCGCGTAGCTTTATTCGACAGGACCGGCTGGACTTTAGTTTTAGCGGATTGAAGACAGCTGTCCGGTACGCGATCGCTGGACCTGGCAACGCGGACGTCCACGTCGTCGAGCTTTCGCGGCAGCAAGTTGCCGACCTTGCCGCCAGTTTTCAACAGGCCGTGGTTGATTGTCTGGTCACCAAGTCGTTGCAGGCGGTGAAGCAGTCGGGCTTGAGTAATTTGTGCGTCGGAGGCGGAGTTGCCGCCAACCGAGTCTTTCGCGATCAATTGACCAAGGCTTGCGAAACCGAGTCTGTCAATTTGCACATCGCACCATTAGAGTATTGCACTGACAACGCCGTGATGGGTGCGATCGCGGTCGAACGTTTCAAGGAAGGCTTGTTCGAAACGCTGGACCTGGATATCGCTCCGGGCTTGATCAGAATGTAGGTCCTTGCAGGATGCAGTGAGAAAACAGAAAACACACAACAGCATGCAGCGAGAATGCTGTTCTGATGCAGCACGGTCTTAATATTCGATCAGCTCCAGACCAGGCCGTGATTCAGTCAACTCATCGACCACCTCGTAGCCGATGCTGGTGTTCGCGACGTTCATTTTTTTCAAGTTCGGCAACTTGCCCAGCGCCCGAAAACTGTCGTCGGTCAATTGAGTCCCCGTAAGATTCAACTCGGTCAGGTTCGTCATTTTCAACAGCATGGGCAGCGAAGCGTCAGTGATTTGAGTTGCTTTCAGGTCGAGTGTTTTTAACTTGGTCAGATTTGAAAACGCCGCCAGAGTCTCATCGTTTGCTTTGCTTTCCCATAGTGAAAGCCACGTCAGCTTGGTCATTTTTCCGATCTTGGCGAGTCCCCTAGGACTTGCAAGTCTGCACTCGGAAAGGTCAAGGAAGTTGATATCTGGCTTGTTGCTGATGACTTCCAGCCCTGCATCATCGACCGAGCTGTCTCGAAGATTCAAGCGTTCCAATTTTTCTAGGCCGGCCAAATGAGCCAACCCTTTCCCGGTGACATCACAGCCTCGAATTCGCAATCGCTTCAAGTTGCTGGCTGCTGAGACGGCCTTCATTCCTTCGTCGTCCAGTTTGGTGTAGTCCATCTGAATCTGTTCAATCGTCGGGATCGAGCAGATGACTTCAAACGAATGATTGCTGACCGAAGGACAATAATTACCGTTGAACGATTTGATTTTCAGGTTTGCCAACTTTGCGATGCCAGTATCTGTGACCATCGTTTTTTCCAGTTGAATGTCGGTCAGAGTCTTGACCTTTGACAAATGGTCCAGTCCGACATCCGTGATATTTGTGTTGCGCAAATCGATGGCTCGCAGAGGAAGGTGAACGAGCATTTCCAGATCCTCATCTGAAATACTGGTTTGGCGAAATTTGAGCACCTCGATCTGTTTCAGTTTTGATAGCAGATCGGTGTTGATTGGTCTCAATGAGAATCCAGTCAGGTCGACTTGGCTGAGATTTCCATCAGCGTTTCGTTTGATTCCGGGTTTTAGCTTTCCCAACTGAGCGACCAGTGACAGGTCATCTGCGTATTTGTTTGGTTGATGCTGCGGTAAGTTGGTCTCCCTGGACGCAGGAGCCACCTTTTTCGCTGCTTGAGGCGTCGATTCCGGCTTCTGACAACTGGTCAATCCGACTAATGCTGAAGTAAACAGGATCAAAATGGGAAGCGATAAAATTTTCACGATTGAGAACCTAGTTCGACGGACGAAGAATGGTGGCAAATGGCAGCGTAATCCACACCGTGATTGAATTGTCACGGGACCACATCTACGATAACCGATCGGCGATTACCGCCCAATCGTATTGCCAAGACCTGCATTGCCAAGACCTTGAACGTGAGTAGATACCGATGTCGAAATCGCTAAACCGAAGAAACTTTATTGCGACTACTGGAGCCATTGGTGCCGGGTTCGGAGTCTGGACCAGCTCGCGCCCGGTTGTGGCTCGACCTTCCGCATTGCAGGGGCTCGCTGGAGCTTGCATCGGGGTCGGCAACAAAGGTGGCAGCGACACCAGCCATATTGCTGAACAGGGCGTTTCGCTGGTTGGGTTGTGTGACGTTGATGGTCGAACGCTGACCAAGAAGGCACGCGAGTTTCCCGATGCGTCAAAGTTCAGCGACTACCGCGAGATGCTCGACCAGTTGGGCGACAAAATTGATTTAGTGTCGATCTGTACGCCCGATCACACGCACGCGGCGATGGCAGTCAAGGCAATGCGGATGAAGAAGCACGTCTATTGCCAGAAACCACTCACTTGGTCGATTGCGGAGGCTCGATTGTTGCAGCAGGTTGCTGAAGAAACGGGCGTCGTCACTCAATGTGGTAATCAAGGAACGGCAGGTGACGGATTGCGGGAAGCGGTCGAAGTTCTCCGCAGTGGAGCGATTGGGGACGTGACAGAGGTCCACGTTTGGTCCAATCGACCGTGGTGGCCTCAAGGGACAGGCCGGCCCACAGGCGAAGATCCGATTCCGAATGAATTGAACTGGGATGTCTGGATTGGCCCGGCTCAAATGCGCCCCTTCAAGGAAGGGGTCTATCACTCGTTCAACTGGCGGGGCTGGTGCGACTTCGGCACCGGAGCCTTGGGTGACATGGCGTGTCACACCACCAATATGCCAATCATGGCGTTGGAGTTGTTTGATGCTGAGGCGGTCACACCGATCGTCAATTCTGGCATCGTCGAAGGAGAGACGTATCCGGCAACCACGTCGCTGTTGTTTGAATTCGCGGCCCGGAAAAACTTCCCCGCGTGCAAATTCCACTGGTATGACGGAGGTGAATTGCCGCCGGAGGATATTATCCAGCAACTGCCCAAATCGTTTCAGAAACGCGTGGCCGAACAACGTGCTGGCGCGACGGGCCCCGACGGAAAGCCAAAGCGAAAGACAAGTGGAGCGGTGATCGTCGGAAGCAAAGGAATTATGTTTTCTCCTGATGACTATGGCGCGAAATATGTGCTGCTGCCGAAGGAGGAGTTTGTTGATTTCCGACCTCCCGAACAGACGCTGCCGAGGATCCCATTCAAAGGACTCGACGATCAACGACAGAAATGGGAATTCGTCAGTACCATCAAGGGCGAGTACGAGCCCGGAACGATGTCGCACTTCGGCTACTCGGGTCGTTTGACCGAGACAATCCTGGTCGGGAACCTCGCGTTGCGTGCTCCGGTTGGTAAACGGATCGAGTGGGACGCCAAGTCCATGACCAGCCCGAATGTTCCCGAAGTGAACGAGTTTGTTCGACGTGAGTATCGTGATGGCTGGGACTTGAATCTGTAGCGTAGATCCCACCCGACTGGAATTACGAAAAAAGCCGGAAGCGATGCCTCCGGCTTTTTTGATTTTTCAATGTTTTGCGCTTACACAACGAAAGCTACGCGCTGAAAGAGCTGCCGCAGCCGCAGGTTTTTTTGGCGTTCGGGTTATTGAACTGGAACCCGCGTTGCTCGATACCTTCGTAGTAATCGACCGTGGTTCCTTCAAGGAACAGGGCACTCTTGCGATCAACGACAACAGGAACGCCATGCTGCATGGTTTTTGTGTCGTTGTTTTCGTCGTAGTCAGACGCGATGTTCAAGCTGTAGTTCAGACCACTGCAACCGCCACCGGTGACGCCAATTCGCAAAACTGCATTTTCTTCGTATTCGCCTTCGGAGATGAATCGTTGCACTTCCTTGGCGGCTTTTTCAGTTACTGTGACACTCATCAATTGCACTCCGGAAATTTTCAAAACTCTGATCGAGCGGAATGTATGGTCCGCCCGCTTTTAACCGTATTCTTCGCCACCAGATGATCCCTGTCCATAGCCATTATCGGTGACCTGCCACGTTTTACACAGGAATTACACGGAAGAACTGCTGTCGGTACCAAATTGACGCATCGATTCGACGGATCTTACCAACAATTCAACCGCCCGATCGATTTCAGGTTCCGTCGTGAAGCGGCCTACGCTCATCCGCAGGCTAGACTGAATTTCATCATGGGTTATTCCCAGTGCCGCCAACACGTGACTGGGTTCGGGGTCAGCTGAGGTGCAAGCGCTGCCGCTGGAGACCGCAAGCTCGGGAGCTCCTGACATGATCGAATGACCGTCGATATTGGGAAACTGACAATTGAGATTATTCGAAAGCCGAAGGCCGGATCGTTCCAAAGCTGGGCCATTGAGAGGCAGGTCCCCCAGTTTGTCTTGCAACCCGGCGTACAAACGATTCCGAAGCTGACATCGCCGCTGATCCTCTGATTGAGCATCGATTTCTGACTGACAGAGCTCCAAGGCGGCGGCCATTCCTACGATCCCCGGCACATTGAGCGTTCCGCTACGGCGGTTCTCCTGCTGGCCTCCCCCGTCGATCTGGCTGGCTAGTCGGACTCGACGATCCGTCCGGCGAACGTACAGTCCGCCAATGCCCTTGGGGCCGTAAAATTTGTGAGCTGAAAAGCTCAACAGGTCGACACCAAGGTGCTGCACATCGACAGGGATGTGCCCAACGGCTTGGGTCGCATCAACGTGAAGCAGAACGTCGTGTGCGTGACAGAGTTCCACAATTTCCCTGATTGGCTGGACGATGCCAATTTCGTTGTTGGCCATCATAACGGAGACCAGCAGAGTGTCGCTACGGAGTGAATCTTCCAGTTCATCAAGTCGGATCAACCCGGCATCGTCGTTGCCATTGGGAACCACGCTCAATCGAGTCGCTTCAAAACCCTGCTTTTCTAGTTTTGCGATCGGGTCGAGCACAGCTTTGTGCTCTGTTTGCACCGTCACAAGATGCCCCGACGTGTGTCTTCGCAGGCAGACGCCTCGAATCGCCAAGTTGTTGCTCTCGGTCGCTCCGCTGGTGAACACGATCTCGCTGCGTCTGGCATTCAAGCACTTCGCAATGGACTCGGCCGATTCCTCGACCAAGTCACTGGCCGCCAGTCCGAGTTCATGAGTCACGCTCCCCGCGTTGGCGTAGCTTCGGTCAAACACCGGCAACATCGCTTGAACGACTCGTGGATCGACTCGCGTTGTCGCCTGATTGTCGAGGTAGATAATGGTTTCGGGCATGAGACAGATCATACCTTGGGCGGGATTCCAACGCACGACTTTGCCAGCACACCGGTGCGTTTCCAGCGTACTGTTATTCGAACAAGGCTTTCAGACAGATCTGAGACCAGGTCTCGAACCCGTCAAGGTCGCTTAGCATTTCGGTTACCGGGCGAAAACCGGTCTCGCAGATGTCGTCTTCGTTGGGAGCAATTTCTTGCGAATCGACCGTGAACAAATGAACGACGCCAAGGTGAACTTTTCCGACTTCGTTTTCGTCGTCGTTGATCAGCCCCGCCAGTTTTTGACTGTAGGAAGTGTTGATCGAAACCTCTTCCTCCAGTTCGCGCCGCATCCCTTCTTCGTAGGGTGAGCTTTCGCCCGCGTCGAGCGTCGAAATATGCCCGCCAATGCCGATGCTGCGTTTGTTGTGCAGCCGTGATTCGCCCTGCCCTTTCCCACGCGTGTATTGAAACACACTAACGTTGCCTGCTTCATCGACGTGCTGAAAAATGCAGTACGGGATCAGTTGCTTGAATGACGCGTCCTCCTCCATTTGCGCTCGCGGCAAATACTGGGTGTGAGCCGCGTCGAGCAACTGATGCAAGTATTTTTCTGCGTCAGGAGTGAACCCCTGAAAATATCCGCAGTCATGAAAGCGTTGCGTCGGCACCACCATCACTTGTTCTTCTGCTGTCTGAGCGTTCGTCATGGTTATTTTAGCTCCTTGTTGAGTCCAGCTCGATCTTCACACCTGATTGTGCACCCCGAACAAGCGGAAGAGTTTATGCAATTCAACACGATTTTGCGATCAACAGAAGTGTTTTTAGTCCAATTTGATGAAGGTTCCGTGGCTCATCCGATCGTTTTAGTGGCCAAAGGGGTTAAAGTATCGGGATGAGTCAAGCGGCGCGAATTTCGTCCTGGCTTGCTTGCTCGTTGCGTGGCTGTTTTGAGTTGCGGAATTTCTGGTTCCGTCTTCCCCATCTTGGCGAAATCAAGCGACTGTTTTTCATCAAACGAGACAAAATCGAATCATCATGATTGTTCCCAAGTATTTTTCCAACCCAGTTGTAAGCTGTGGCGTGATTCTGATTCTGCTGTTGTCAGGGAATCAATGCGGTTGGTCAGTTGAGAATCGGATCCGAGCGGCGGATCACGAGATCGATTTTGGCAGCCAGATCCGCCCGATTCTTTCTCGCCACTGTACGTCGTGTCATGGGCCAGATGAAGAAGGGCGCGCTGCCAATTTCAGGATCGACACATTTGACGGAGCCACGGAGTCCGCGATTGTGCCGGGCGAGCCTGATGACAGCGAGGTCATGGAGCGTGTTCGGTCCGACGAGGAAGGCTACCGCATGCCGCCTCACGAGCACGGCGATGCGCTGTCGGAGGAGGAGATCGCTCTGCTGGAGAAGTGGATCGCGGCTGGAGCGGAGTACGAAAAACATTGGTCGTTTGTGCCTCCCGTAAAAGCGGACCCGCCGTCCAGTGAATTTGATCGGTGGGCCGGTGGCAATCCGATCGATTCGTTCGTCGCAGCAAAGATTGAATCGAAAGGGCTTTCACCTGCCGAGCCTGCCGAGCCACATCGCTTGATCCGCCGAGTCGCACTTGATTTGACGGGCCTGCCACCGACGCAAGAACAGGTGCAGCGGTACGTGGATGATCCGACAACGGCAACCTACGAGAAAATCGTTGACGAATTGCTTGCCTCAAACGGGTACGGAGAACACTGGGCCGCGATGTGGCTGGATCTGGCCCGCTACGCGGACTCGATTGGTTACGCCGAAGACAGTGACCGGACCATTTGGCCGTGGCGCGATTGGGTGATTCGAGCGTTCAATCAAAACATGCCCTACGATCGATTCACGATCGAACAACTTGCCGGTGACTTGCTGCCTAAGCCCACCGAGCAGCAGTTGCTTGCCACGGCCTTTCACCGAAATACGCTCAGTAACAGCGAAGGCGGCACCAGTGACGAAGAGTTTCGGACGATCGCGGTTAAAGATCGCATCAGTACGACCGTCAACGTCTGGATGGGGCTCACCATGCGGTGTGCCGAATGCCATACGCACAAGTACGATCCGATTTCTCATAAGGAATACTACCAGTTCCTCGATTTCTTCAATCAGACGGAGGATTCGGACAAAAACGATGAACGTCCGGTCATGAAGCTGTTTCCTCCCGAAAAAGGAATCACGCGGGAGAAATTGGACGCTCAGATTAAGTTGGCAAAGGTTGAAGCGGCGGGCGAACCGAAAGCTTGGAAAGTCATCAAACCGGCCGCAGCGTTTTCCCGGCAAGGCACATCGTTCAAGATCCTTGATGATCACTCTGTGCTGGCGAAAGGTAAAAAACCCAATCGGGACGACTACGTGATCCGGCTTGAGGTGCCTGCCGGAACGTGGCAAGGCCTTCGCTTGGAAGCGATTCCGGACAAATCTCACCGAAACAGCGTCGGGCGTGCTCCGACTGGGGCGTTTTTGATCAGCGAAATTCGAGCCGAAACGGGCTCGGGAGACCAACTTGAACGACACGCGTTCAGCGACGCGGCCGCCGATTTTCAACAACCCAACTTCGACGTGAAAAACGTGATCGATGGAGTTGTCGACAAGAAGGGCTGGGCGGTCAAGCATCCCGAACATGGATTGAAAGAACGACGCTATGCGATGCTTGATTTTGAAAAGCCGTTGATCGTGAAGGAGTCAGATGTTTTGACGGTCACAATTTTTCACAGCGCACCGTGGAATTTGTTCACCTCGGGACGAGTTCGGATCTCGTTGACGACGATCGAACAACCCGCACAGAAGTTTCGTGCAAATCAGCTTGAGCCCGCGAGGCGAAAACTGGCTGAGCTGGAAGTGGAGCGACGAAATTTTTTGAAGGTTCCGATTTTCAAAGAGTTGCCGGTGTCAAAACGGCGGGAAACCTACGTCAACATTCGCGGTAGCTTCCTGCAGCCGGGCGAAAAAGTTTCCGCGTCCGTGCCGAAAGCGTTTAACCCACTTCCCGAGGGGGCACCCAAGGACCGAATGGGCGTGGCAAAGTGGCTGGTCAGTCCAGATAATCCGTTGACGGCTCGCGTGACGGTCAATCGTTTCTGGGCTCGTCTATTTGGGCGAGGCATCGTCGAAACCGAAGAGGATTTCGGGACCCAAGGAACTTTGCCGACTCATCTGGAACTGATCGACTGGTTGGCGGTCGACTTTCAACAGAACGGCTGGGACGTGAAGCGGTTGCTCAAGCAGTTGGTGATGACATCCACTTATCGGCAGACGGGAGTGGCTGACAAGGAAACGCTGGCCATTGATCCTCGCAACGAGTATCTATCAAGAGGGCCACGCTTTCGATTGTCGGCAGAGGTTGTTCGCGACCAAGCGTTGGCGGTGAGCGGATTGCTGAGCGACAAAAGGTACGGACCCCCTGTTTATCCACCTAGCCCGATTAAAAGAATTACCAATGCGTTCACCGGCGGAATGACTTGGGACGTCAGTGAGGGTGAGGATCGGTACCGGCGAGCGATCTACACGTACCTGAAGCGGAGCCAGCCACATCCGTTGTTCGACACGTTTGATATGGCGACACGGGAGGTGTGCAACATGCGACGCTTGCGAACCAACACACCACTACAGTCCTTCATGACACTTAATGACGAAACATTCATCGAATGTGCTCAGAAGCTTGCATCAAGTATGCGAGATTCAGGAGACGGGAGCCGTCAGTGGGTTAAAACAGGACTGGAAACAGCGTTGTTGCGGCCTGCCAAGAGCCACGAAATTGAGACGCTTGTCGCGCTATACACCGACACCAAAAGTGATTTCATGAACGCCGCCAAGGAC
The DNA here is from genome assembly GCA_937928215.1 of uncultured Pirellulaceae bacterium. GTDB lineage: Bacteria > Planctomycetota > Planctomycetia > Pirellulales > Pirellulaceae > Mariniblastus. The sequence continues at coordinate 24,701 of CALFWL010000127.1, forward strand.
GCAAGAATCATGTCCGGGACGGTCGATCAGACAGATGTCGAACAAGATCAGGCCGTTGAACGTGCCGCGCTGACAGTCGTCGCCAACGTGATCTTGAACCTTGATTCGTTTTTAACTCATTGAGGCAACATTCGAACGATTTCGGTTCAATCTGCTTGCTTCAGATTCTCTTTTTTTAACGTGTGATTGTTTGATGAATTTTCTAAATCCAGCTATCGAACTTTATCAACGACAAGCTCAAGCTCTTACGCGCCGGCATTTCCTGCGAAACTGCCAACTTGGGCTGGGAGCCGTCGCACTCAGTCAACTGATGGAGGATTCCGCGTTGGCCGATTCGGGCAAGGGGCCTGATGCGAACCGTCAGGCCGAAAATCCGTTGGTTCCCAAGCCGCCAATGGTCGCTCCCCGAGCCAAAAACGTGATTTACTTGCACATGGCAGGATCGCCTCCTCAGCATGAGCTGTTCGATTACAAGCCGACGTTGGTCAAGCATCACTTGCAGCCCTGTCCGGAGGAATTGCTGAAAGGAAAAACATTCGCCTTCATCAAAGGTACGCCAAAGTTGTTGGGCCCCACGGTCAAGTTCGCTCAACATGGTGAAAGTCGGCAGTGGATCAGCGAAATGCTACCAAACATCGCAAAGCACGCCGATGATTTGTGTATCGTTAAGTCGTTGCACACCGACCAATTCAATCATGCTCCCGCTCAGTTGCTGCTTCACACGGGCAATCAACAGTTTGGCGGATCTTCCATGGGGGCGTGGGTGACCTATGGACTGGGTTCGGAGAATCAGAATCTGCCTGGTTACATGGTGATGGTTTCGGGCGGAGCGATGCCTTCTGCCGGGAAGAGCCTGTGGGGCAGTAGTTTCCTGCCATCGGTTTACCAAGGCGTGCAGTGCCGTAGTTCGGGCGATCCGATCCTGTTCGTCAGCAATCCGGACGGAATGTCTCGTGGGATTCGCCGTAAAAGTCTGGATGCGTTAAACCGGTTGAACCAACGTGAGCTGGAGCAATTTCAAGACCCCGAAACGTTGACTCGAATTAACCAGTACGAACTCGCTTTCCGAATGCAGACGGCGGTTCCTGAAGTGATGGATATCTCGCGCGAGTCAAAGAAGACACTGGAGTCCTACGGAGCCGATCCTGCCAAGGGCTCGTTCGCCAACAACTGTCTGTTGGCTCGACGACTGGTCGAACAGGGAGTGCGATTCGTGCAGCTATTCGATTGGGGTTGGGACATTCATGGAACGGCCAAGTTTGACGACTTGGAAACTCAATTTCCCAAGAAGTGCAAGGAAACCGATCAGCCGATTGCGGCCTTGCTGAGTGACCTGAAAGAGCGTGGGATGCTGGAAGATACCTTAGTGATCTGGGGCGGCGAGTTTGGTCGAACCCCGATGAACGAAGGGCGCAACGGTTCCAAGTTTCTCGGGCGCGATCATCATCCCGATTGCTTTACCATGTGGATGGCTGGTGGGGGCGTAAAAGGCGGATTCAGCTTTGGAGAAACCGACGAGCTTGGCTACAAAGTCGTCGAAGACGATGTCCCAGTTCGCGATTTTCAGGCGACGGTACTGCATGCACTCGGCCTGGACCCGCACAAGTTGCACTTCCCGTTCCAAGGCCTCAACCAACGCCTGATCGGTCCCGCGAACAGCCCGAAGGTCCGCGAAGAATTATTCGCTTAAGCGTGCGAGTGCGAGCGAAATCACGCCGACTTGTTCAGCACACCCCGATTGGTCGATTGCGATTAGTCGATTGCGATTGAGGTGGAGTACATGAAGTAACCAAGTCCAGTTGTGGGAAATAAGCTAACCACCGCGCAGCAAAAAGCCTCCGCGATGCTGGCGAATTGCTGCTGGCAGAGGCTTGTCCGAAACGATTCAGATGCTCGCGGACTATTCCGCTGCTGCTTCTTCTTTGGACGGGGTGACAACGCGGCCCATGTAGTAGCCGCAACTGGGGCAGACAACGTGGGTCGGTACCGTGGTCGAGCACTTGGGGCACGCTGACAGCGGCTTGCTGGTCAAGGCGTTATGGGCTCGGCGGCTGCCGGATCGGGCGTTGGAGTGCTTGCGCTTTGGAACGGCCATCAGACTGAATCTCTATGCTTGGTTGGTAAAAATCGTCTCAAATTGTGATCGAGGATTGTAGTCTTTCCACCCCACCGCCTCAACGGCTTAATCGGGTTCCGATCCCCAGAAAATCGTGTTTTCGACCGTTCCCAGTGCAATGCGTCAACGTTTAGGACGGTTCGATCGCGATTCAGTCACTTTTTAGTTGGCGAGCCCTCCCCGGAAGTCGTTAAACCCAAACATTTAGGGTGTAAGGCACAACGTTGACCATAAAAGTCGGCTGACGCGTTCTTTCCTATGCAGCTTCACAGATTGCCTATCGCCCGCAAGGCTCCCAGATTGATCGGTTGTTTGTCTGAATGAGAAACTTTACGGATTAGCCAAAGTTTGCCGATTGTCTGGCCGATACTTTGTCTGTCGGCATTCTCCGGATGCGATGCGCGTGTTGCGTTAGCGGTCGGAGGATGCAGAACCGGGGGGTTCGATGGCAAATCGACATTTTTGCCAAAACGCGTTCGTGGCTTGGGATGGCCCGAGTCACGATGCGTTTTTTCTTTGAACATACATCAGGATATGGAAATCCGATGAAGTACAAACCCTCAAGAACATTGATCTGGTTGCTGAGCGTCAGTTTTCTGGCGACTGGCTGTACTCCTACACGTCCGGTTTACCTGAATGAATCAGGTGACCTGAACTATTATCTGGAGCAGGCGACCAAAATCGAGTACCCGGATATCGAAACGCCGACCCTTGACGAGGTCACGCAGGCGAACGTCCCGATGACGGTGATGGATCCGGACTTCGAATCCTACGAGGACATGACCCTTGAGGACGCGGTTTCGTACGCGTTGCAGAACTCGAAGGTGCTTCGCGGATACGGTACTCCTAGTTTGCAGGGAACTCGGGTTTCACCGGGTGTTGATAACTTGGCCAACGGACCAACGGCCGCGGGCACGATCTACAACGTAGCCGTCCGGGAAACCGAGCCGGGCTTTCTTGGCACCGCGGGGCAGATCGCGTCACCGAGCGGATTGACAACCAACACCGCGCTCGATGGCAACCAAGGTGTCGAGGCGGCTCTCGCCGACTTTGATGCTCAGCTGACCAGTAGCGTGAACTGGTCCACGACCGATCGGCCGCGGAACATTAGCGTGGCG
>CALFWL010000128.1 GCA_937928215.1 uncultured Pirellulaceae bacterium
GCGGGGTTGCCCAGTTGATTGACATAGCTTTCGTCACAGTCCGACAGTTCGCTTAGGCTTGGAGCCAACCATCCCAGCCACCGCTTAAGCTTCGTCGCCACGTGCGACCCTCGATTGGGCGGGGCAAGCTGAATGGTTCTCTGAATTTTGGTGTCTTTATCGGAACGGAGATACTGTTCCAAAGCCGCGCGAATGATAATGGCGCCCATGCTGTGCCCCACTAAATGAATCCGCTCAACTGACTCGGACGCTTCAAGGCACCTCAGCAATTCAGCCAACCGGCCAGCGTGAGTCTCAATGCTGGTGCTCAGGCTCCAGTAGCCCCAGTTTTGAACGCGAAAACCAATTCGTCTGAGTCGTTTTGCTAAAAATCGCATGTCCAGACGACTGCCGGCCAAGCCATGGATCAGCACGACGGTTTCAGACTGACGATTGCTTGCTCTCAAGTCCAAGATCCTGACGCTTTCGGATGAAAATCAGTGTTCGCGATATCGAGAACCATCCCGATTTTCAAGTGAATTGACCAACGCTTCAAATCGCTTCTCAGGCGTCGAACCGAGGGATCTGCTGCAAGACAACAACCAGCATCCACGTTACCAAGACGCCGCGCCCCGTCCAACAGACCGTTCGAATCCAGTTGGTCACAACAAGCCGCGAGTGAATGGCTGCGTCGAACCCGTTAGTCAATTTCTCATGACAGGGGACCTGCAGGAACGCTGTGGAAGCCCAGACAATCAACAACAGTCCCAAGGCAACGTAAACGCTCCATGCAGGGACAGTAGACGGGCGCCTCCACAGCAGCAACAGGGCGGTCGCGATCTCAACCAGCATCGGAGGCCCCACGACTAACGTAGTCAGTGATTGGTGGCTCATTTGGTAGCCGTCAAATTGTTCCGAGCCCACTTTCGCGAACAGCGGATAGTGGACGATCTGCACCATCCAGATCAGTCCGACCATGTACCAGGTTGAAATCAGGTTGGCAATCAGCAACGTATTGGGCAAGATCATGCAAGGCGGTTCAGTTGAACGGCAGGATTAAGGTTTTTGTCGAAAGATCTTACTCAATCACGCCTGCGAACGCACCACTCGTTTCCACCTCGGAAAACCAAACTGCTCAAGATTTTGCCGTTGAAAACTACAGGCACGCGTTTTATTCATTCGCCAGCGTTTGATCCCACTAGACCACTGATGGAACAACCCCGCCCTCGACTCGCAACGCAGCACCGGTGATGCCTGATGCTTGCTTTGAGGAAAGAAACACGGCCATGCTGGCGATCTCCTCCACCGACTGAAATCGCTTGATCAGTGACGCTGTACGTGTTTTTGAAAAATACGCTTCCTCAATTTGCGCAACGCTGATGTCGCGGGCTTCTGCACGTTCATTGACCGTTCTCATAACGCCCTCCGACGCGGTCGGTCCGGGCAGGATCGAGTTAACCGTGACACCACTGCCCGCAACGTTTTCTGCCAGCCCACGCGCGACGCCAAGCAGCATCGTCTTGGAAGCACCGTAGTGAACCATCTTCTCAGGAATCACAAGCGCGGACTCGCTTGAGATGAAAACGACACGGCCCCAGTCTTGATCTACCATCGCGGGGACATAACGCCGCGACATGCGGACGGCGCTCATCACATTGGCTTGGAAAAAACGTTCCCACTCTTCGTCCACGACATCAAAGAATGATTGGGGTTCGTAGATTCCGTCCGCGTTGCGGTAGACGCCAAGGTTATTGACCAAGATATCCGCCGACTCGACTTCATCGCTGAAGCGCTCGAAACCGTCGACGGTGGTTAAGTCGGCTGCCACCCCTCGCACGAGGTTTGCGCCTCCGCTTTTGGTCAACCGAGCCACCGCTGCACTCACACGATCCGGTGTGCGCCCGTTGATGACGACATCAGCTCCTGCGTCATACAGCCCCTGAGCGATCGCGAATCCGATGCCGGAGGTCGATCCAGTGACAATCGCGGTTTTGCTACTCAAATCAATCTTCATGGTGGGCTTTCGTGGGGTAAAACTTCTGTAGCCAGTCGCACAAGATCATGGCGTGATTGCACGTTGGGTCTTTCGCGGCGTACAGCAGGGTGATTCGGGACGAATCTTCGGCTCGAGCGATGACTTCCCAGGCCGCTTGGTGGCTGTTATTAAGTTCTGCACGGTAGCGTTCGTCGAATATTTTCAATCGCTGTGGATCATGGCCGAACCACTTTCGCAGCTCATGCGTGGGAGCCAGTTCCTTGCCCCAATAGTCAAGGGCCGCCCGCTCGCGCGTCATTCCTCGCGGCCACAGTCGATCTACGAGGATTCGAAACCCATCTTGGTCGGACGCGTCTTCGTAAATGCGTTTAATCACAAATTCAATGCTGTGCTTTTTGCGTGGCATCTCAATCACCGCTCGAGTCATAAAAAAAACGCTCGGTCAAAACTTTGCCGTTGACCCATCGCTGCACAGACACCTGCCCCATGGAGACACGTCGATTCTTAGCGTCAGTAAAACACATTGTGTACTCGATGAAAGCATAGCCGCCGTCTACTGCCAACGCTTGCACATCGACTCCGTGCCAGCGCTTGATTCGTTGCTGAAACTTCAACTCACGTTCGATGTTGGCCTGCAAGCCGACCGTCGGTGGCTTTCGATTCTCACGCATCGACACATCATCCGCGTAGAACTTCTGTAGTCCCTCGACAATCTCGCCGCGCTGCAAGAGCGCAAGCAATTCGCCAAGGTCTTTGCGAATTTGAGCGTTGTCCATGGTTCCTATTCTGCTTCTGCCCAATATTGATTAGCTGCAGCGATCGTTTGAAAGTTCGTCGCGACGACTTGAGATGCCATCGTGAGGCTATCGGCGTTACTGGCATACTGTTCTCGCAGGTCCTTCCGCACGTTCTCGTCTGGCTGAGTGTATTTGACGGCCATTCGGGAGAGCGTCAATGCCAGCTCAAATCCGGCTTCAGGTGTCTCTGTCTTGAGGCTTGGCAACCAGCTCATCGTTGTTCTCTCTCTCGGCAGCTCATGCCGTCAATGATTATTAGGATAATCGACTATTGTATCGTAATTGTGTCCGCGATCACCAGCGGTATCTCCTTGTCGGTCAACTTTAATTACGGTACCGCAAGTGCAAACATCAGGTTGCTTGCGATCTGAGCCGAAGTGTATTTCGCGCGATCAGCTATCGGGCCGACAAACAACTCCGCAACCGTACCGTGGAATAGTTCCAGCCAGCGTTCGAAGTCCTGTCGTTGGATCCCTGAGCCGCTCGCCGATCGCAACATCGACTGGACGTTTTCGTGAACGACGCGAGGATTGCCTTTGTAGGCAGGTTCGCTGAACAAGACCGTTGTCCAAAACTTGTACATCACGGGAAGATGTTCGTCCCAACTGAGTTCCATGACATCGTTGAAAATATGCCCCAGACGCTCGTCTCGTTGGAGGTGCTCATAGAACGTGTCCACGAGTTTCTTGATGTCGTCAAATCCACTGATATCTGTCACTTTTCAGGCTTCCTCGCGATAAGGATCTTGACTTGAAGATGTTCCGTATCGTAACGGCGATTGCCAACCGACACAGGTACCGCAATTCTTGACTGCGAGTGCTTTGTGACTACCAGAAAGTCCGAGCCGGATAAAAAAGCAAACCATTGGTCGGCAATAGCTTATACAGCCGCGACACCCGCACATTTAGGTGTAATAAAACATTTGGGCAGCGTCACAATGAACGAATAACGAACGAATGTGGACGGCCATCGCAACCTGAAAAAAGCAAAACAAAAACTTCTTGATTTCCTATTGGAATCAATCGATCCGAAGCTTGGGGACAAACAGCCCCCTACGTTCTTCGTCTAAATCCGTGAACGGTTACCTGATTGGCGAGTGCTTGAACGGTTCTTAACCGTACCGAAAAGTTCCGGGGCGAGAAGAAAGCGTCGCGTGAACTACTCGCCGTCTCGCCCTAACGTTCTCAGCATCGTTTGCGCGTAGACAACCGTTACGATAGTCATTGCAACGTTGGTCACAGCAACGCAATACCAAACCCAGTTGATTGGCAATTGGTACAGCGTCACGCAAAGCCACAAACAGGGCAGGGGTAGCAAAACTTTTCTTAAAATCGATTCGAACAAGCCATACATCGGACGTTTGACCGCCTGTAGCATTGCCAGATGAGTCGATGTCATCACGTACGACCACTCGATTGGCATGATGACTCGCAGGCAAGTCACTCCCATCGAGACAACCTCTTGGTCGGAGGAAAAGACCCTCATCAGTCGCTCGGCGAAGACGAACATCAATACCGAGATCGTCAAGTTCATGGCCAACCCGATTCGATTGCACCACCGCATGGTTTCGTGAACGCGTTCAAAATTACCCGCGCCGTTGTTCTGGCCCACCAACGCCATGATGGATGAGTACAAACCGACCGTGGTCAGTAGCCCGATCTGCTCGATGCGAGTCGTCACGCCAAACGCAGCCACAGCCGCTTCACCGAACTGTTTCAGAAAAAACGTCGTCACGAAAAAGCCCAACGCGACGGACATGATGTTGAAACTGGCGGGTACTGCTTGTCTGAGAATTTCAGAATAAACGCTCCAATCGGGCAACAGATTCTGCCAAGGATCAAAAGTCAACAAACCACGTCGCACGACCGTCCAAACCATCCACGAACTTCCCAACATAATTAGGATCACCGTCGCCCACCCGATTCCAGCGATCCCCATGGCCGGCAGGCCGTACCCGCCGTACATGAACCAAGGGTCCAATACCAGGTTTCCCAAAAAACCGGAGATCAACACCTTGCTGTAGGTCTTGCTGTCTCCGCTGGCGATCAGAATCGCGTTGCTGAGGCTTGCCGCAATAAAGAAAATGGAGCCGCAGAAAATTGGCGTCATGTAAGCCTGCGCGGCAGCCAGATACTCTCCCTCCGCACCCATCAACCGAAAGATCGGAGTCGACGTAAGGAAGCCCGTTGTCGTTAAGACCAGAGCCAGCAGAAAACCAAGGGAGTAGCTCTGAGCCACAAAGCGTTTTTGCTTTTCCGTTTCGCCCGCTCCGATCGCGTTGGCAATCAGAGCCGAAGCGCCACGCGAAAGTCCTCCGCCAGTGGCAATGATCAGCAGAAAAACAGGGAAGCTCAGTCCCAACGCAGCCAACGCGACGGTGGAAAGCTTACCCGCGTAAAATGAATCTACCACGTTGTACATCGTCTGAAAGAACAGACCGATACTAGACGGCAACGCGATGTCGCGAATGTGCCGAAGGATCGAACCCGTGGTCAGATCCCGTGTCTTGAATGGTTTGGTACTCGTGGCGTTCAATCGCGAATTAACCGCTGCAAAATCTGTTGGTTGTCGGCTTGGCAAGTTGAGGTGACCGAAAGGTGGCAAATTGTAGTGCCGTCCTCGGCGTCCTCACAGGCGCTCAGGACCAACAACTTGGCGTCAGTGACGGCTTCCGCTGCCTCAAAAAGTTCATCCATCGATCCCGCAAAGTTCTGACTGGCCAAATAGATGCCCTCGGTCGCTCCTTCGGTCGCAAAGGTTCGCGACGCCATCAGAAAGGGCGACACTCCGGTCAAGCGAGGATTCGCATCGACCAGAAATTGTTGCCCATTGGCATCGGTCAACACATCAATGCCGACCAAACCGAAATAGTCGTGTTCATGCAGGAAGCTGGCAGTTGCCTCGATCATCGACTTGTACCGCTCCGGCCCCTCGCCTTGCTCCGTGGCCGAAAAAACACCGCCGCACCAACGGGATTTCTGGTTGAATCGTTGCTGAGTCAATCCCAGCCACACGACCGAGCCATCTTTTCGCAAATAGAACTGCAAACCGGTGTCACTGACGATGTTCTCAATCAGCTCGCTGACCACGATCGTCGCGTTGGACCATTGTCGATCCACTTGCTCACGCATCATCGATTCGTCAAACGCGTTGCGAATGAAGAAGTTCCCCAGTCCCGCGTACCCGTGAGACAACTTGGCAACGCACGGCGGAACCACTCGCTCAAGAACCCTAGCTTGGTTGCAATCGATAAACTCGATGATCTCTTTCGAGTGCAAGCGATAGTTCACATCCGGATGAACGACTTGCCGCTCGGGAGGAAGTGACTGATGCGGAAACAACGTGATGAAGTTTTGACTCGCATCAAAAGGCTCCCACGTTGGCACCCATTCATCACCCAGCATCCGAGCCCAATGATCCAACAGACGACTGTCTGGTGCCGTCTGCGAAGTGACAACCGCGTCCTTGCCCCACGCACACATCAAGTGGTGTGGCCCCAACACCTGAAGTAACTCACGCTTTGGTGGCGGGAATGGGTCGTGAATCTGATACTTCGTTCGATTTTGAAAGATCGTATCGTCGCTATTGGACGACGGATACTGGGTCAACAACCAAGCGTCCGGCGCATCGTTGGCAAACAACTGAGAAAGCGTGCTCGAAACTGGATACGATTCAATGTTCGACATCGACCTATCGACGCTTCTCCCAAACCGTCAGCTCGGACACACCGTGCTGCGACTTGCGAGTCGATTCACGCATCGCGAAAGGGATGTCGACCGGATCGGCGATCAGATCAAACTTGTCCGCCAGCAATCCGGTGATGCCCTCAAGCGTCGTGAAGCTTTCTCCCGTATTTGCCTTGAAACCGCCGAGCCATTTGTCGCGAGGCGTGAATTCCTCATCCCAAGAATAGGGCGAAACCAAGACCAGCAGACCACCGTGGTTGATTCGATCTTGAATGTCACGCAGGAACTTACCAGGATCGTACATCCGATCGATCACATTGCCCGCGTAAACCAAATCGTAACCACTGTACTTTTCAACAAGATTGCAACCATCGCCCTGCATGAACGCGATTTTGTCTTTCAGTTGAACATAGCCTTCGAAGTCGGATAGCTGAATTTCGTTAAATTTTTTCAATTCCCCTTCATCGACGCTGATAAAACGCTGACGACCTGCCTGTTGCAAATTCGTCGGCGGTTCGATGACTCGAACGGATAAATCGACCGCTTCCACTCGATCAAAATATCTAGCCAACTCAAACGCCGTCCGAGCCGTCCCGCAGCCCATATCAAGCGCTGTGCTCGTCGATCGGTTTTTCAGATGCTTTGCGACTTCGTTAATGCAAGCAACAGGAAAATTGGTCGCGCCCTCGACCGGCTGCCCGTAATGAAAATCGATGTAGCGAGAAACCATCTGGTCCGTTTCGTACACACTGACTTCCGGTTCCGGCAGCGGAGCAGCTTCAATGTATCTTAATCCCGAGTGCTGAAAGAAATGTCGGCGGAAGGCATAACGCGAATCTTTAATCGCGTAGTTTCCAGTCGAAATCCAACAGCCGCCCTTGAACAAGTTATGTTTGCCGTCGAAGGTGGGGGTCGAAAAATCGTCGTAGGTTGGATGAACTTCAAAGCCATCGTAGCCATCGATAGGAGTTTCCGTCCATTGCCAGACGTTGCCGATCAAGTCAAACAAGCCATCGTGAAACTGGTTTCGATCGACGGGGCAGGGTGACATGTCCTGTTCAAGATTGATGTTCCCCGGCGCGACATCCCAATAGGGCTGGTCCGTGTCAACGCCCGATCGCATTTGATGCCATTCCGCTTCGGTCGGCATGCGAACATGCGTTCCTGATTGTTCGGATTTCCAATTGCAAAACGCTTTCGCTTCTAGGTAGTTGATTTCAGCCGGCCAGTTCCATGGCATGTCGATCACGCCCAACATCGTGCGAAGCTGATAGCCTTGGTCCGTCTTGATCCAGTACACGGGATGTTCCGCCTGACTAAAATCGAGCCAACTCGATCCTTCCGGTGTCCAGTATTGTCGATTCTGATAACCGCCGGCCTCGATGAAAGAAAGAAATTCCTGATTCGAAACCAGATACTTTGAAGCTCGAAAATCCTGCACTTGATCGGCACAGTAACCATACTCGTTGTCCCAACCGTAAATTGGGTTGGTCTTTGACTTACCAAGTTCAACCTTGCCGCCCGTAACGCGAATCAACTCATTCGCGGGACCGTCACCAGCATCCTGACAAATGTTGCCCCAGACAGGATGATCCTTGACCATTTCAATTGGAAGTTCACGAATCAACACCGACGAAGTTTCCAGATGAATCCGCTCGTGCTCCACGCCCATCAAAATGATCCACAGCGGACTCTGCCAATCAATCGGCAATGAAAAATCGCACTCACGGATGAAGCGGTCCACAATTTCACGCGTCGCGTCACGATGCTGTTTCACCTGCTGTGGCGTCGGCCAATCGTAATGGGCGTCATTCAGGTCATCCCATGACATCTCATCAACTCCGATCGCCAGAATCGATTCGAGCGTCGGGTCAATCCGTTGGTCGATCCATTTCGAAACGTTCAGTTTGTTGATGTAAAAAACGGAGGTGTGTCCGTAGTAGAAAATCAGCGGCTGTCGTAGATTGTTGGCTCGATGATAGAACGCTTCATCACCGGCGAGGCATTCGAACAGACTTTCGTAAAGCGTGAAAGAATGGTGGAAGTAATCGAGCACTTCCTGCCGCTTCAATTCGACATCGCCCTCATGGAGTAACGGCATCTTTGTGACCAATGGAGCCGATTTGGAATCTTGACACTTGACCAAAGAGCGATCTGCAGTGTTGGCTTGAACTGGCATCTGGGATCCTGTAGCGAATTTAGCTTGGTACGCTGCGACGTTTGCGGGCACTGAGCAAGAAAAACGAGAACAAATCAACCGTTCAACGCGACTGCACTGGACCACGCCACGCCGTAGAAAGCACGTGAACTGTGCACAAACCGCTCCGTCGATCACGGGCGTAACACCACTAGTTGAGCATACTGTCCACGAAGCGCCAAAAGGGCAACGCAAGTCGCGGCCATTAGACGGCATCTTGCTGCCGGTTCTTACTGCGTCAAAGGTCAAGAATTGGCGAGGAATCCGTCACGAACAAGCGTGCGACACTTCCTCGGATAAATTTCCTCGGATAAACGACCCATTAGTAGCCGCTTCCGCTTCAAAAAGGTCTGCTTCAGAAGGTTCAGAAGGAAAGATTTAGCGGTGCCAGAGTATCATCCGCTTTGGCTCGACCGCGAAAGCTGGAATTCTCGGCGATGGCGGCATCCAAGAACTGCCGACTAATCTCAAACGATTGCAGCAGGCAATAAAGCCGAGCCGCTTGGTACTCGACGCGGCCCTGCGAGTCTCCGTTGTTGGCTGCACGCAATGCCCAAAACAACGCTTCCTTGAACTGCCCCTCACGCTCGTAAGCACTCGACAATCGCAGATACGCGATTGTTTGATCAGGGACCGTGACAATCAGATGCTTCAACAGAGATTTTTCATTGCCGAATCGCCCGACCTCTGATTCTGCGATCGCACTGGCCAGCATCACGTCAGGGTCATCCACGTTTTCGTATGACAGGCACTCGATCAACCGAGCCGCCAATTCGAACTCTTGATACGAGTGATAAAGCGCGGCGGTTTCCAAAGCGAACCACTTGTCCGCGATCAACATCTCAGATTCCTGTTCAAGCCTGAGCATGGCGCAGTCCAAGCCGTCAACCTTCGCGATCAGCAACACGTAATGAGCCATCGCGACCTTTTGTCCAAGCAGAAAGTCGATTTCCGGGCCGACTTCTGTGGCTTCGCAATCAAGCATCTCCTGACAGGTTTCCATCGCCGATTCGAATCGCTCCAGCTGACAGTAGCATTGTGTCCTCGCGTGAAGGATCTTGAACCAACCACAATCACACTTTGGTGCGTCAGCCATGACATCCAACGCTTCGCGATAATCGTGGTTGTCGTAGAGGTATTCGATCAGTTCCAATCGCGTCCGACAGCTTTGGGGATTCAGCTCAAAAGCATGCGTCGCGTACCGGATCGCTTCGACAAAATCTGATTCCGCAGCGTGGACTCGGGCGAGCAAACTTGCGGCGAACGCGTGGCTTGGCTTCTGATCGAGCACTTGCATCAGCAACTCGGAAGCAATTCGATTATCTTCTGCGCTGAAATAGGCTCGGGCGAGCTCGAATCGAGCTTCCACGTCGTCTGGAAATTGACGCAAATGGTCTTTCAGAGCGATAATCGCTTCCGAGAAGTCACCACGCTCAAGCGCCACACACGCACGGGCTCGTTTGAGCGCGATTTCCCACGCGGAATCGTCTTCCTCACAACTGAAATCGGGTTGTGACAGAAACTGGATGCATTCGTTAAATCCACTCCACGCGATTTCGACGGTGTCGTCATCACAAAAGCTGAGATGCTCATACGCTTCTTCGGCCGCTTCTTCGTATCGTTCAATCGCGGCCCCGTTGATCGCTTGATTCAGCTGGACGATTCCTGCGTCGAGGTTCCCGATCAGAATCTGACACGCAGCGATCAGCGCAAGAGCTCGCGGGTCGCCCGGAACCTCATTAAGCACGTGTTCCGCGTACTGAACGGTTGTGTCAAAATCCTTTTGAGCGAAACTCCAGGACGCCATCTCGATTCGAGTATCCAGTTCAACGGATTTTGAGATGCCCGATGGTGAAGAATGGAGTGAGCCGGCATTCGTCGAAATGCCGTAAGTTTGATTGTGGCCAGATAACATGATCAGAAGAGAAGAGAGAGTGGGTCATGATCTTGAGGCCTGTGGCGTTCGCGCCAGCAGGAACTTAATTGAATGGAAAGTAGCTTTCAAACCGTGCGCGTACCGAAGGCCGAATCGAGAATTAGGTGACTCATCCTCCGCCAAGGGTCCGATTATCACGGTCACGCAACCGAAGCGGATATTGAGCCTGAAACGGGTTGCCCGATCCGCCGGCCGATCCAAAAGGGCGACCTGATAACAAACCAGATCATAGGCTCAGTTTTGAAAACCGGCCGCGGATTGGTAGACTTGGCTGATCAGAATGCCCAAACGGCATGAATTATTGTTTTCATGATCGAGGCGCGGATGAAATTAGCTCGCTTGCTGAGAATCGCCTTCAACCGTGCGGCGTTTTGCAGACCGCTGACGGGTATTTATGATCGAGTCGACTCGTACCTGTTTGGACCGACAAAACTGGGCGACCAAGGCGAGCGAGCTGCCGAACGTCATTTGTTGCGTCAGGGTTGGATCATTATCGAGCGAGGCTACTCAGGACGGAGCGGCGAAATCGACTTGATCGCCGTCGACGGGCAAACGATCGTGTTTGTGGAAGTGAAAACTCGCAGCTCCTACCGGAAAGGACATCCGGCAGAGGCAGTCGACGACTCAAAGCAGCGTTATCTGACTCAAACGGCGTACGCTTATTTGAAGAAGAAGCAGCTGATTGATTGTTCGTTTCGGTTTGATGTGATCTCGATTGTCTGGCCCGATGTGACCCAGGCTCCAAAGATCGAGCATTTTGAAAACGCATTCGAGCCCACCGGTCGGTTCCAGATGGTGTAGCCAGCATCCGCCCCGGTGAAGGAGAATCTGTGACGATTCGGAGGGGTTAGCGAGCCTTCCGATATGAGAGCATGCAAAAAAAGTGCGGGCCCCGAGCTTCGATCGTCCTCGCCAGGAACAACGCCGTTTCCCGGCATTTCAGGGCGAATCGTGCTCTCTATGCGTGACCATCGCTGCCGCTGCGTCCCCGTTATCAGTTTCTAACCGGATGATTGGTGAAACTTTCTAAAGAAACACCCCCGTGATAAACGAAACATAAGGCAGGAAAGTTACCGACCGCACGATGAGGTTGGCATTCGTGCCATCATTCAGATTTGTCAAACGGGCGACCGGTAATGGACTTGGGGGGGAATTCAGTAACTGCACATCTGTGCGGTTGAAAATTGCGTTGTGTCCTTGGACCCATTGGATGCTCTGCAATTGCATTTCTCTCGCGACGATATTCCCGACGGTCAGTTTTGTGAAGCTGGTCAAGGTTTAGCGATTGTAACGATGCCCACTCGGCGTTTGATCGATTGTAGCGACTTTGACCAAACGAGCGATCAAGCCCAGCCGATATTGTCACAGGAAGAGTAAGTACGGAAACGAGCTCATTCCTTAGAAAAGCGATTACTGGTTTGTTCTGACCCAGACGGTCAACGTAACTAACAACGGTCTCCTCAACCGCTGAAGGATTGCGATGGCTAACGGAACAAACAGTTACATGCGGAAAGTTGATTTTGAGAAATCAAGCTCAGCAGGCCCATGTAGCGAAAGACGATTCAAAGTGTTTATGGAGAGCCTGCGATGAAGGTGTTCACAACTGGACAGGTCGCCAAGATCTGTAAAGTGGCCCCGCGCACGGTCAGCAAATGGTTCGATTCGGGACGCCTTAAAGGCTACCGGATCCCCGGCTCGCAAGACCGTCGCATCCCACGAGAATACCTGATCAAATTTCTCAAAGAGCATGGTATGCCTCTTGGAGATCTCGAAGATGAAGCGATGGCCAAAATTCTGATTGTCGCTCAAGATCAGGTGTTGATAGAGAATCTCAAGCGGGAGCTACCTCCCGAAAAGTCGTTCAAGGTTGCTGTTGCTGCCAGCGGATTTGAAGCTGGAATTCAAGCAGAAAGCTTCCACCCAGACTGCATCATTACTGATTTCTCGATCGGTAAAGTTGAGGCGATGCAGATCTGTCAGAACCTGCGAAAGAATCCCGATTTTTCGGAAACGATTCTTATCGCGTTGCTGCCGGATGATGGAAACCCGATTTCCTTCGATCGCTCGGCCATCAACGAAACGTTCAAGAAGCCGTTCGATGCCAGCCTTTTGGCAGAACGACTTCGCACTTTGATCGGTAGCCTGAAAGAATTGGTCTAATCCTCAGACCCGTTCCAGACTGCTGATCTGAGACAATTCGCCGTCTTTCGCTCAAACCGCCATGGATGACTCTCCATGGCGGTTTTTTTCACGCACCCATGACGCCCGGACCTCTGACAGCCGTCCGGACACGGAGTTGCGTTCTGCCGCGTTTGATTAAATACGACGTTCCACTAAAATTGGACGGCGGAACCGCTTGGTTTGAACGTTAGCCGTTTTGGCACTGACATCGAGCTTTTCGACCGTTAAAAGTTCGGGCTGCGCGAAATCGCAATCCATTGGGCGGCAATGACTTCAAATAGTCGTCAAACCCAAAATTTAGGTGGGAAATAGTGAGGTGTGAGGCACTCGGTTGAACCGGCTAAAACCGTGGCTGGAGCGAAGACTGCTGACTTCGTCAACTCGCATTTCTGGCGGCGGCAAAGCACGAAGGTGTCTGGCGAACCAAACCGGGACCAAACGCCGCTGGCTTCGAATTCACTCCGTTTCTCCGACAGAGAGCAACCTATCCTTGGATCAACGGTTTAATACTCGTTTCATCGTAATCTGTTCAAATAAACGCGTCAGAACGCACTTGCCATCGTTGGATTCGTGCGGTCGCAACCTACTTCGTTCAGGGCCAAAGCCATCTTGTCAAATTATCGCAATATTTTGAATCTGATTCTCGGACTATTCTGCTGCCTCTTGGCATCCGGCCAGATGGAAGCCCAAGATGAGTTTTCGTCTGGACCGATCGACTTCAATCATCACATCCGACCGATCTTTGTCCGGCATTGCACGTCGTGTCACGGTGGAGTGAAACAGGCAGGCGGCCTGTCGCTGGTTTACGAAGACGCTGCCATGGATGCGATCGAACCGGGGGATTCGGAAAGCTCGTACTTGTTCGAACGGGTCATCGACGAAGACGACGAATCGCGAATGCCGCCCGCAGAACATGGGCCTCGCCTGAAAAAGCAGGAAGTTGAACTTCTCCGCGCGTGGATCGACCAAGGAGCCAAATGGGGCAAACATTGGGCCTACGGGCTACCCCGACGACATACGGTTGACGAATTATCGAAACCGAAATGGCCGCTCCAGCCAATCGATCACTTTGTGCTGCAACAGTTGGATCGCCGGGAAACCGTTCCCGCCGAAGACGAACGCCCCGAGCGTTGGCTGCGGCGCGTGACGTTGGACTTGATCGGGTTGCCTCCGACGCTGGAACAACGATGGGCGTTCTTGAAAGATCTTGAATCGCACGGTGAGGAAGCTTATGTGACCGTCGTTGACCGCCTGCTGGCGTCGCCCGGATTTGGTGAACGCTGGGCAAGCGTCTGGTTCGACCAAGTGCGCTACGCAGATTCTCGTGGACAGGGAGAAGATTCGCCACGCATCATCTGGAAGTATCGTGACTGGGTCATTGACGCTTTGAATGCAGATATGCCGTACGATCAGTTCACGATCAAACAGTTGGCGGGTGATTTGTTACCCAATCGATCAGTCGCCGACCATCTTGCGACCTCGGTACATCGGCTGACTCACACGAACGAGGAAGGCGGCACCGACGACGAAGAATTTCGAATCGAAGCGGTGCTGGACCGAGTCAACACAACGTGGCAAACGTGGCAGGGAACGACGTTCGGTTGCGTTCAGTGCCACCATCACCCGTACGATCCGTTTGAACATGAAGAGTACTACAAGTTCGTCGCGTATTTCAACAATACGGCTGACGCGGACCTGAGCGATGACTGGCCAACGATCTCCGTTCCAGTCCAACAGGACGACTACCCGCTCGCCACAAAATTGCAAACGGAGATCAATGCACTAACACGTTCAATTTGGAAAACTCAGTGGGACATCGTATCGCGCGACAAAATCTGGAACCCGCTTCGCATCTCCAAGGCGAACACATCCAACAAAGTAAAACTCTTGATCGACAAAAAAGACGACTGGGACGAGTACTACACAACTGGAACGATCTCCAAAAACACCGAAGTCAAGATCGAGATGCCACTTCCCAAGACCTCCAAACCAATGACAGGCATTCGGATTACCGGGCTCCCGCTTGACCCAGAATCCGCGCTCTCTGATTCAGAATGGGGTTTTATCATGTCGTCCATTGAGGCCGAATTGATAATGCCAGCCAAGGGTGCCAAGCTGGCAAATCCCTCGAAGAAAAAGCTGCGGATCGCGAAAGTCTATGGCGACGAACCATTCCCAAGATACGATCCGAATGAAAGCCTGAACAGCAAAAGCGTTGAGGGCTTTGGTGCATACACTCGGATTCACCACGCTCGGAGCGCCGCCCTAGTGCTCAAAGAACCGGTGAAGGTCCCCGCTGGTTCAACACTGAAACTTTCGATCAAACATCGTGTGTTCGAACTGGCCGCTTTTCCGCTGCTGACCCGCCGAGCGCATTTCTCCGTGTCGTTCGACAAAGCATTAACGAAATTGCTCACCAACAAGGATGTCAAAGCAGACCAAGAAAAACTGACTCTCGCCAACACCCGACTCAAGGCAGTCGAGTCGACGACGATTCCGGTCCTCAACGAGCGAGAAAAACATCTCGCTCGTCCATCCCACGTGTTTGTTCGCGGACTGTTTTTGACCAAAGACAAGCAAGTCAAACCGGACGTCCCAAAGTCCTTACGTGCCGTGAAATCTCCTCAACCTCTGACTGATCGGCTTGAGATGGCAAATTGGTTCGTCAGCGAGAACAATCCCTTGACCGCACGCGTTGCCGTCAACCGCTTCTGGGCTCGAATGTTCGGAACAGGGCTGGTCGCCACCGAGGAAGACTTTGGTTCGACCGGCGAAACACCATCTCATCCGGAGTTGCTCGACGACTTGGCGATCCGTTTTCGCGATGACTATCAATGGAGCATCAAGAAACTGATCAGGGAACTGGCGTTGTCTCGCACGTATCGGCAGAGCTCGCGAATTCGACCGGAACTGCTCAAGACCGACTCAAATAACAGGTGGCTACACCGTGGCCCCCGTCACAGCCTGCCAGCAGAAACGGTTCGAGACCAAATGTTGGCGATCAGCGGGCTGATCAGTGACAAAATGTACGGGCCGCCAGTCCATCCGCCCTTGCCGCCTGGCGTTTGGAAGGCTCGTCGCGGGACTTGGAAAACCCCCAAAACCGGCAACGCGGATCGCTACCGACGAAGCGTTTACACTTACGTGAAACGAAGTGTTCCGTTCCCAATCAGCACAACCTTCGACGCTCCGTCACGTGATTTCTGTCAGCCAAAACGGTTAAGATCAAACACACCGTTGCAACCGCTGATGCTTTTGAATGACGCGGGGTTTGTTGAATGTGCAGATGCATTCGCGAACCGAATGCGGGCTCACGCGTCAGATCTCAAACGTCAAATCGAATACGGCCTGCTGGTGGCAACTTGCCGGGAACCCTCAAATGATGAAGTGCAATGCCTGATCGAATTGCATCAACAGATCAAATCGGCCAAGAACGACGATCTTGCGCTACAGTCCGTTGCGAGCGTCATCTTGAACCTTGATGAAGTGATTACCAAGTAGTTTGTGTTGTATTTTTTGTGCTCAAATTTTGTGCTCAAACAATCGAAGTGCGTGAACCGAGTCTAACAACGTTATCAAGTCATGAATCAACTTAGCCATGAAATTCGCCGGGCAGCGCTTCAACGAGATACGCGGCGTCAGTTCCTTCGAGGTTGCACCACAGGGATGGGAGCGATGTGGCTGGCGTCACAGGGCCTCGGGTCATCAACCGCCTCAGCTTCCCCCGTGTTGCTTGACGCTCACGAAAGTAGCTTTCCGCACTTTGCTGCAAAAGCAAAACGGGTGATCTTCCTGCACATGATTGGCGGCCCAAGCCAGTTGGAACTTTTTGACTACAAGCCCGAATTGGAAAAATTCAGCGGCAAGGCGTGCCCGCAGGAATATCTCAATGGGCAACGCTTCGCCTTCATTCAAGGCACGCCACAGATGCTGGGCCCGATCTATAAGTTCAAGCAATACGGCGAAAGCGGTGCGTGGGTATCGGATCGACTTCCGAACTTGGCGAAACACGTGGACAAAATGTGTTTCATCAAGACGATGCAAAGTGACCAGTTCAATCACGGCCCGGCTCAGTTATTGGTTCATACCGGGAACGCTCGCACGGGCTATCCGTCGGAAGGCTCGTGGATCACGTGGGGGCTCGGAACCGAAAATCAGGACTTGCCTGGTTTTATGGTCCTGCTTTCTGGCGGCACGCCTCGCAACGGAAAAGCACTTTGGTCGGGCGGTTTCCTGCCATCGGTTTACCAAGGCGTTCAATGTCGATCTCAGGGTGATCCGATTTTGAACATCTCAAATCCGAAAAACGTAACGCGAGGCATTCGTCGTCAGATGCTCGATGCACTGGGTGACCTGAACCGACGATCCCACGAAGATTTCCAAGATCCGGAAACACTCACGCGCATCGCTCAGTACGAAATGGCATTTCGGATGCAGATGACGGCGCCGAAAGTAGCTGACATCAGCAATGAGTCGCAAGAAACGCTCGACCTTTACGGCGCGAAGAAGGGCGAGCGATCATTCGCAAACAATTGTCTGCTGGCTCGCCGATTTGCCGAAGCCGGAGTCCGTTTCATCCAGTTGTATGATACCGGCTGGGACTCACATGGAGCGTCAAAGGATCAGGAACTGGGCGAGAGTTTCAAGAAAAAGTGCCGACAAATCGATCAGCCCATCTCGGCGTTGCTGACCGATTTGCAGCAACGCGGAATGCTGGATGACACACTTGTCGTCTGGGGCGGGGAGTTTGGTCGTACTCCGATGCAGGAAAACCGTGGTGGCGGCAGCATGGCATTCATCGGTCGCGATCACTCACCGGCCGCGTTCACGTTCTGGATGGCGGGCGGCGGATCGAAGCCTGGATTCACGTACGGAGAAACCGATGAATTCGGTTACCGTCCCGCGACGCGTCCCGTTCAGGTGCGCGACTTTCACGCGACGATGTTGCATCTGTTGGGCGTCGACGCCAGCCGCATGACGCACTACTTCCAGGGGCTGCACCAGAAACTGACGGGGGTCAAACCCGCTCAGGTGATCAAAGAAGTACTTGCGTAAGACTGAAGGGTCTCCCAGCGGTGCCGGGCCGATTCCTCGTTCCCCCTTTCAAGTCGGCTCTTGGGGGATCTTGATGGCTCGGCATGCTCCAGCGGTGACGTTTGCAATTGCTCCCACTTCCACGCTTTGGCGAATGCAGCTACGGCGAGGTGAAATCTACTCCGGTTCGTTGGTGGGCGGCGATCCCGCTCGGTCTTTCATTTGCGGCAGCGCGGCGAATCAACGCGTTTTGCGGGTATTCTCAATGGTCCGCGTCCCAAACTAGTACTTTGTGACGATCAAAGTTCGGGCTGGGCAATCTCAACAAGTTTCTGAAAAAGCATAGCAAGGTTCCTTAAACGTGTTCGATCACAAGAAAGACAAGAGGTGTGCGCTACCTAATTTGATCGAAGTAGAATCATGACTACGTCAGAAACTGCCACAGGACATTGGCAATCGATGTTCGAAAACTGGCCCGATGCTATTGAGCGACGCGGAGCCATCGTCACAACTCATGGTGAAAACATCCCGTTCGCTGGCTTCTTGATTTCGTTCGGCCTGTTGCTGGTGGAGCGAGACGGACCTGACTCGACTGGAACGCGGAAGGTCATTATCTCTTACGATTCCATCGCAATGGTCAAGTTTTCTACCGCAGGCGAATTGTCTAGGTTTCAAGCGATGGGGTTTCAGCCCCCGCTTTGATCGGCCCAGTAGAAAACGGACGGCCTTGAGACGAACGGCATTGGCACGGCCCATTTTTCAAACGAAGGATTTACTCCTTAGCAAATCATCGGCTTCCGCTCCATCTGGCTCGGGTAAAGGTGATCAACTATTTTTCATGCAGTGTCCGATTCGTCCGCCAGTCCTGATCGCAGTTGCTGTAGCTCACTTTTCCACCTTCAACCGTTCTTGGAGAACATGAAGACCCGATGACAAACTGGAAAGAAATCCTCGCAACCAATCTCGCGAAGAATTCGGACTCGGTCGAGCCGCCGGACGTGCAGTTGCCGATCTTGCCCAAGGCTTTCAGCGACTTCCGAGAAAAATCCCAGAACCCAGATGCGGACATCAACCAACTGAGCCGGATTATCGCCTCCGATGCTGGGCTCAGCACCGAACTGCTTCGCACCATCAATATTTGCATGGCCGGGTCACTCAAGAAAATCACCTCGATCAAACAAGCTTTGGTGATGCTAGGGATCTCGACAACGCGAATGTACCTGACGATCAGCGGCATGAAGCAGGTGATGAAGTCGACTTCATCCAAGCTGATCAACTTTCAGACATTCTGGAACGCCAATCTTGAACGGGCTCTTTTTGCAAAAGAGGTGGCCAAGCTGCTGAAAGCAGATGCGGATGTTGCGTACACAGCGAGCATGCTTCAGGATTTCCTGCTTCCTTTGATCACCAATCAGCGACTGGATGACTACCTAGAATTTTCTACCGAACGCGATCAATATCACAATCTGATTTCGTTCGAGCAACAGAAATTTGGCTGGGATCACGCACAAGTGGCCGCGCAGGTGATGCACGCGTGGAACTTTACCGATGAGTTAGTCTGCTGCGTTTTCTTTCACCATCGAGGCGCAGAAGTGCTGAAGGATGATCAATTGCGTAACACCTCGGTGGCCGCCGTTGCAATCGCAACCTTGATTCCTGAAGCCTTACGACAGGAGCCTCACGGCATTGACGCGTTGCTGGAGCTTGACCGAACGTGGCCCGTCTTGAACTTGATTCCTCTTGCGGAAAAGATCAACATCGAGTTTCAACAGACCGCTGGCCAAGTCAGAAACCACTTCCCGCTAATTCGTGTTCTGAAAAACAAGCTGATGCAAACCAGCGCCGCACGTTGACTTGTTGACTGCGCCGCCTCATTGTCAGCTGGTTTCTTTCCGCAGTCCTCGATCACGCTTCTGCCATCACCGAGCGATTCTCACTCGAATGATGTTGCCATTGCATGGAGAAACCTGCCATTTCCGGCACACCTGTTCTTGGCAGCTTATCGCTCCAACTTCCAGAGAAAGCGATCTGGTAAGTTTTTTGGAACTTTCCTCTTTAAGTTTTCGTCCCAACAATGTGGCCGGGCAGAGTCCTTGGCTTACGCTCGAAAAACCGGGGCGAACTTTCACTTGCAGGAAATATTATGAAAATCAGTTTCAAATCAGCAGCCATCCTATCAGCGGCCGTTCTGTGCCTTGCATTCGTTGCAAATGCGAATCTTGTCCGTGCTCAGGATGTAATAATTACCGTCAAATCAAAAGACAAGCAGGAAGTTGAGATCAAACCCGACGCAAAGGCTCCGTTCAACGGCGTTCGACCTGCCGTGGATGTCGCGATTTTACTTGACACGTCCAGCAGCATGGATGGTCTGATCGACCAAGCAAAAAGCCAACTCTGGACGATCGTCCAACAGTTTGCCCGAGCCGAGAAGAGTGGCAAGACACCACGATTGCGAGTCAGCGTGTTTGAATATGGGAACTCGGGTCTGCCTGCATCGGAAGGTTACATTCGACAGGTCGTGCAGTTGACCGACGATCTGGACAAGATCTCAGAGGCGTTGTTCTCCTTACAGACGGACGGTGGCGATGAGTACTGTGGCACGGTGATCTCTGAAGCTCTCAAACGACTTGATTGGTCAGACAAAGCCAACAGCTACAAAGCAATTTTCATT
This sequence comes from uncultured Pirellulaceae bacterium, assembly GCA_937928215.1. Taxonomy (GTDB): domain Bacteria; phylum Planctomycetota; class Planctomycetia; order Pirellulales; family Pirellulaceae; genus Mariniblastus. The sequence goes on from CALFWL010000128.1 coordinate 20,478, forward strand.
GCAGGCAACGAACCGTTTACTCAGGGCTCCATCGACTATCGAGACGCCTGCAAGTCTGCGATCGAAAAAGGCGTGGTCGTCAACACGATCCATTGCGGCAATTACAACATCGGTATTTCGACCAAGTGGAAAGACGGGGCCGATCTGGCCGAAGGCGAGTACATGAATATTGACCAGGATCGCAAGACCGTTCATATCCAAACGCCTCACGATCAGATCATCATTCGACTCAATGCCGAATTGAATAAAACGTATCTCTGGTACGGCAGTGAGGGTGCTCGAAGCGGGATGGCAAAGAACCAAGCACTTCAGGATTCCAACGCGGCTCAAGCCAGTCCTTCGTCGTCACTGAGCCGAGCGCAGTCGAAGGCCAGCAGACTATATAGTTTCAAGGGTCGCGACCTAGTCGATACTGCCGAAGAAAATGAATCGATCGTCGAGGAACTGGACGACGCTGAATTACCGGATGAAATGAAACAAATGACGGTTGAACAGCGAAAGGCCCATGTCAAAAAACAGGCGGCCACTCGTGCAGAAATTCAGGCAAAGATTCAGCAAGCTACGGCTGCTCGAGATAAATTCGTCAGTTCGAAGCGGAAGGAGATGGCGGACGCCAGCGGCAAGGCAACTTTGGGCGATGCCATGTCCGCCGCAGTCGTTCGGCAATTGCAAGCTGCCGGATTTGAACTGAATGAGCGGTAATCGCTGTTCCTTCCCTCCCGCGTGCTCCATCGTCTGACCAGCCCGATCAAATTCGGGCTGGTTTTTTCGTCAAAATCCTTCTGCCAAAATGTCAATCTCGCCAAGCGTCGGCTCCAGACGAGAACCTCGAGACTTGCAAATAAACAAGTAACCGGCTGAAAATAATCCACTGCCGATACTCGTGCATGACAGGGAATCGAAGCCGGCATTTATTGTTTGGCAAGTCCCTACTTGAACCGGGCGAAATAGGTTAATTTTCATGTCGGTCGGCAGTTCACTTTACGGCGGTTCCTTCGTCCAAGCAACTTTTGATCGATTTACCCGATCCCAGTTTTCTAACAACTTTCCACCTTTCCTTAACTGGCGTCCATTGACTGAACTGACCCATTTCGATGACTCCGGAAACGCTCGTATGGTGGACGTCGGCCAGAAGCCGGAAACCAGCCGGATGGCAACTGCATCGGCAATCATTCGGATGAAGCCGGAAACACTGCGTCTGATTCAGAACCAAGAAGTCGCCAAGGGAGACGTGCTGGGAATCGCTCGTGTCGCCGGGATTGGCGGAAGCAAGCGAACGTCGGACTTGATTCCACTTTGTCACCCGCTTCGAATCATCTCGGTGGATATTGAATTTCAACCGGTCGATGATTCGTGCATTCGGGCCGAGGCGACCGTGCGAGCGATTGACCGGACGGGTGTCGAAATGGAAGCGTTGGCGGCGGTGACCACCGCCGCGTTGACGATCTACGACATGTGCAAAAGTGTTGACCGGGCGATGACCATCACGGACGTGCAGCTTGAACATAAATCAGGCGGGAAGAGCGGCTTGTACCAGCGAACCAAACAGCAGCCCAATTCACGTCAACCTTGAATTTCACCCGGCTAAATTTTAATCGGCAATAGGACTCGACCCTTGAGCAACTCGACAAGCCATCCTGCGTCCGACCGGACAGCGCCCACCTCGGTATCTGACTCGATCGGCGGCGAACCATCGGTTGACCTCAAATCGATCTACGCTCCGATCAAGGCGGAACTAGCGGCAGTCGAGAGCATTCTTCGTTCGGAACTAAGCAGTGAAACGCCTTGGGTAGACCAGTTGCTGGAACACAGCTGGTTGTTGGGTGGCAAACGAATGCGACCGGCGTTCGTGCTGCTCTCAGCAGGTTACTTCGAAACCATCAAGCAACCCGCGCTACAGATGGCAGCAGCGCTGGAGATGGTTCACACGGCTACGCTCGTTCACGACGACATTCTGGATGAAGCTGACACTCGCCGGCATGAACCGACGGCCAATTCGAAATGGGGTAACAAAGTTGGCGTTTTGTTGGGTGATTATCTGTTTACTCATTCCTTTCACGTCGCCAGTTTGTCACTGTCCATCGATGCTGTCCGTTCGCTGGCTGCGTCCAGCAATCGAGTGTGTGAGGGCGAGATGCGGCAAAACGCTTGGCGCGGAAATTTTGATCTTTCAGAACCAAGTTATCTGCAAATGATCAGCGATAAGACAGCCGAACTGACCGCTTGCGCGAGTGAGGTCGGGGCGATGCTGGCTGGCGCGAACGACAAACAGATTCAACAATTTCGCGATTACGGGCTGAACATCGGAATTGCATTCCAAATCATTGACGACCTGCTGGACGTAACGGGACAAGCTTCCACCGTTGGAAAAACTTTGGGAACCGACCTGCTGAATCAGAAGCCGACTTTACCCGTAATTCATTGCCTGACTTCGCTTCCAACGAAAGAAAAAAATTCGTTTCTGGAACTGCTCGAATCCGGTCAAGCAGAAACCGATGCGGTGATTCCGATTCTCGAAAGTACCGGCTCGATTGACTACTCACGAGAACGTGCCGCAGACTTCGCCGGACGTTCCATGGAGTTTGC